>NZ_JBSFXG010000043.1:0-72516 GCF_053595235.1 Streptomyces sp. NPDC002520
GGAATCGACGACAGAAGGGTGCGACGAAGGGAGTTGCCGAGGGTGTAGCCGAAGCCCGGCTCCAGCGGCTCGATCACGAACCGGGAGCGGAACTCATCGACGACCTCTTCGGTCAACGAGGGACGCTGAGCAATCAGCACGAGGTATTGCCTCCAGTGTTTGGCGCCCGCTATCTGACGCCGTTGACACAACGAAGAGTACGGGCGGTTCGGCCTCCTAAGAAGCCGAACCGCCCGACCTCTCCCTTTTGCCTGCCGGTCGGCAGGCTCGGCTCCCGCCGAAGCGGAGTCCGACGATCGGCAAGGCAGCCGCCGACGCGGTTCGGGCGCATACTGGGGACGATGACAAAGCCTGCTGCACCGAAGCGTCATTTGCCCACCAGCCCCTTCAAGCCCCCGGTCACACCGCCTCCCAAGCACTTCGCCGTGGGAGACCAGGTCACACACGACGTGTACGGCCTCGGTCGGGTGATCGGCATCGAGGACGGAATCGCGGCACTCGTGGACTTCGGCTCGGAGCCGATGCGGATCTTGAGCCCGTACCCCAAGATGACCAAGCTGTAGGACCGCTGTGCCGGTCGACGGCACGCCAGGCCCCGTCAGGGGCCTGCAACGAAAGTGAGCCCTCTCATCGATCTGACGTCGCTGTTCTCCGCCCTTGAAGGGCAGCCCCGCCGGGCCGCTCCGGCATCGCCGCCTCCGACGACAAACCCCTTCCAGACTCCGGACTTCGGGGACGTCGAGACCTTCCTGCCCGAGGAGGCACAGGGGCCCGCCCCGGACACGCGCGCGGCGTAGCCCAAGGCCGCTCAGCTCCCCCGCGTGCGGCGGTCTCGGTGGCTTCCCGCGGGCCTTCTCCGGTGCTGACCACCCGTCACGTCCTCGGTCGGTACCAGCTCACGAACAACTGACGGAAGTGGTGAGGCAGCTCACCGACGCGATCCGCTGGACGTCGCACGACTCCGCGCCACAAGCGCGCGGAACGAGCGGGGGACAGCGGATCCGGAACGCCACGGGGTGGACGCGTCGGTCTGCGCGGAGACGGCGGGGCGCCTCGTAGATCCTGAAGTGCCCCGGCGCGGCGCGTTGTCCGCCGCCCCCACGGTGAACCCTTCGACGTGGCTCACCACCGCTGACAGCGGGTGCCGCGAGTGGCGGGATCTTTCGACGGGACCTTTCGACGGCTGCGTCCGGTGGCGGTCGCCAGCTCACATGTTTGACGAGTCAAGTACATTGGAAGATAATTGACGCGTCAAGCAGTCGTGAAGGAGTCCACTCATGTCTGATCTCGAGTTCGGTCTCGACACGTTCGGCGATGTGCCGCAGGACGACTCCGGCACACCGGTGTCCGACGCGCGCGCCATCCGGCAGGTGCTCGACGAGGCCCTCCTCGCGGAGGAGACCGGCGTCGACGTCATCGCCCTCGGGGAGCACCACCGCCCGGAGTTCGCGATCTCGAGCCCGGAGACCGTCCTCGCCGGCATCGCCACGCGCACCGACCGCATCCGCCTGGCCTCCGGCGTGACCGTGCTGAGCTCCGACGATCCGGTCCGCGTCTTCCAGCGCTTCTCCACCGTGGACGCGCTCTCGAACGGCCGGGCCGAGGTCATCCTCGGGCGTGGCTCCTTCACCGAGTCGTTCCCCTTGTTCGGGTACGACCTCGCCGACTACGACGTGCTGTTCGAGGAGAAGATCGAGCTCTTCGCCAAGCTGCTGGAGGAGAAGCCCGTCACCTGGAGCGGCACCAAGCGGCCGCCGCTCGACGACGCCGACGTCTTCCCGAAGACCGAGTCCGGGCACCTGAACACCTGGGTCGGCGTGGGCGGTACACCCCAGTCGGTCATCCGCACCGCGCGCTACGGGTTCCCGCTCATGATCGCCATCATCGGTGGCAGCCCGGAGCGCTTCGCGCCGTACATCGACCTCTACGAGCGCGCCGCCGACAAGTTCGGCACGACCGCCCATCCGGTCGGGATGCACTCGCCGGGCTTCATCGCCGACACGGACGAGGAGGCCCGGGAGCATCACTGGCCGCACTACCGGGTCATCCGTGACCGCATCGGCGCGCTGCGGGGCTGGCCGCCGGTCCGCAAGGAGGAGTACGAAGCCGAGATCGAGCACGGCTCCCTCTATGTCGGCTCCCCCGAGACGGTCGCCCGCAAGATGGCCCGCGCCATCGAGGCTCTCGGCGTCGGCCGGTTCGACCTCATCTACACCAGCGGTGCTCAGCCGGTGAGCGCCCGCCTGCGCGCCGTCGAGCTGTACGGCACGAAGGTGATCCCGATGGTCCGCGACATCCTCGCCGGCTGACGCCATGAACGGAGAAGACGGAGAAGGCAGAGAAGGCAGAGAAGCCAGAGAAGGCGGAGAAGACGTGGACAGCAACGCCGTACGCACCGTCGGCATCCTGGGCGCGGGCAAGGTCGGCACCGTTCTGGCGCGGCTGGCCCTGGCAGCCGGCTACCGCGTGCTCGTCGCGGGGTCCGGCGATCCCGCCGAGATCGCCCTCACCGTCGAAGTCCTCACGCCCGGCGCCGTCCCGGTCACCGCCGCGCAGGCCGCGGCGGAGGCGGACGTGGCCGTGCTCGCGCTCCCGCTCGGCAAGTACCGCGGCGTTCCCGCCGAAGCGCTGCGGGGCAAGCTCGTCGTCGACGCGATGAACTACTGGTGGGAGGTCGACGGCATCCGTGAGGACCTCACCGACCCGCTCACCTCCTCCAGCGAGATCGTGCAGGCGTACCTGCCGGGATCGCGCGTGATCAAGGCGTTCAACCACATGGGGTACCACGACCTCGAGGACGGGGCCCGGCCCGCGGGGACGACCGGACGCAAGGCCATCGCGATCGCCGGTGACGATCCGGACGGCCTGGCCACGGTCGCGCACCTCGTCGACGCTCTCGGCTTCGACCCCGTCGTGGCGGGCCCGCTCGCCGAAGGGGTACGGCTCGAACCGGGCACCGAGCCCTTCGGCGCCAACGTCGGCGCCGACGAACTGCGCGCGATGCTGGACCGCTTCCCGGAGTCGGACCGCGGACAGGCCGTGACCAGCGCGCGGAACGCCGACCCGGAACCGACCGAACGCGCCGCCTGACCCACACCGGGCCAGGGCGGCGCCGACCCTGTCGTGGCCCGGCGTCGGCGTCGGCACGAGATAGCTGGTCGAGGGGCTCGGGGCGGCGATACGGGCCGTTCGCCGGCCCCGGTTCCAGGGCTGCCGAGGCCGGATCGGCCGGCCTCCCGGCTCGGGTGGTTCGGAGCTGGGGTCTTCGTCGGGTGGTGTCAGTCGGGATGCCGGGCTTCCTGTTCCCTCGGCTGCGGCTGTGACGGGACTTTCGCGGTCAGGGGTGCGACAGAGGACGGGTGGCGCGGATGGCGGCCTGTGCTCCCGCCCTGGCCGCCGGGGCGGTCTCCACGTCGTTGAGGCAGAAGAAGTCGACGTCCTCGCCCACCGCGAGGCGGGCCAGGCGCTGCCGCGTGTCCGGTGTGCCCAGTTGCACACAGCGGAAGCGGTAGTCGGCCGGGACGGCCCGGCCGGCCGCGATCGCCCGGTGGCGATCCCGGGAGGTGCGGGGCCCGGGAGCCTCCCGCGCCCGGCCGAGTTGCGGAAAGCGGCTCGGTGCGCGGCAGGGCCGGCGCGTGGCGCCGTACGGCCGAACGGAATGCCGAGTCGGGGCACCCCGGTCAGACTGGGGGGTACGACCGCACTGTGCCGGCGCGAGAACGGTCGGGTGACCATGAACGATTCGACGTACAGGGCTTCTCTCGCGGTCGATGACGAAGGCGTCGTCGTCGCGTGGAGTACTGCCGCCGAACAATTGCTCGGATATCCCGCGCGGCAGATCGTCGGCCGGAAGGCCAGGGAGTTCATCGCCGACGCGCCGGCGGCCGAGGCGCGCGCCGATGTCGTGCTGCGGCACCGGGACGGGCACCCCGTCGCCTGCCGGGTGCGGGTGAGCGCCGAGCACGAGGCGGGGAACGTGCTGCGCTGGAGGATCGACCTGGGGCCGTCAGGCGCGTCCGAGAAGGGCGCGGCACTCGAGGAGCGCGCGGAGCCCGGGCAGCCCGGGGGCACGGAGGCCGACAGGAGCGCCGTGGACCGGGCGCTGCTGGAGGCTCTGTTCACCCGCTCCCCCATCGGCCTGTTCGTCCTGGACGCCGATCTGCGCCTGACCCGCTACAACGCCGCCGCCGTCGGCATGCAGGGCACCGAGGTGACCGAGAAGCTGGGGATGCGGCCCACTCAGGCGTGGGCGGACTTCAGTGCCGAGAAGGCCGAGCAGGTGATGACCGAGGTGCTGGAGACCGGGGAGCCGGTGCTCGCCTTCGAGAAGCGCGGCCGGCCTCCCTGCGATCCGGAACACGAGCACATCTACTCGGCGTCCGTGTTCCGCCTGGAGGACACCGACGGCCGGATCCTCGGCCTCGCCGACCTGGTCGCCGACGTGACCGAGCAGTACCGCGTAAGGGAGCGGCTCGCCCTGATCGCCGAGGCCGGTTCCCGTATCGGCACCACCCTGGACGTGCTGAGCACCGCGGCCGAACTCGCCGACGTGGTGGTGCCCCGGCTGGCCGACCGGGTGGCCGTGGACCTCCTGGAGCCGGTGCTGACCGGGGAGGAGGTACCGGGCGGGCCGATCGAGCCGCGCTGGGACCTGCGGCGGGCCGCCTCCCGGTCCGTCCAGGCCGACAGCCACACGGGCGCCTACGCGATCGGCGAGGTCAGCAGCTATCCCGACGCGGCGCCCGCCGTCCAGGTCCTCAACGACCACCAGGCGTGTCTGGTGCGCACGGTCGGTGAGGACAGCGACTGGGTGCGCCGCGACGTGGTCCGGGGCCGGCGGATGCGGGAGGAGGGGGTCCACTCCCTGATGTCGGTCCCGCTACGAGCCCGCGACAGCACGCTGGGCCTGGTCACCTTCTACCGGTGGACCGACCGCGGCCCCTTCGAGGACGACGACCTGACCGTGGCCCAGGATCTCGCCGCCCGTACCGCCGTCGCGCTGGACAACGCCCACCGCTACGTGCGCGAACGCAACACCGTGCTCACCCTGCAGCGCGGTCTGGTGCCCCGCGACCTCCATGCGCCGCGCGCGGTCCGGGCGGCCCACCACTGGGTGCAGTCCGGCGCGGGCGGCGACTGGACCGACGTGATCGCCCTGCCCGGCGCCCGGGTGGCCCTCGTGGCCGGCAGCACCCCCGGCCGCGGTGTGCGGGCCGCCGCCACCGCGGGGCGGCTGCGCACCGCCGTGCACACGCTGGCCTCCCTCGGTCTCGCCCCCGACGAGCTGACGGCCCGCCTGGACGACCTGGTCCGCCAGATGCAGGCCGAGACCGCCCAGGAACCCTCCGGCAGCCCCGTCGGCACCAGCTGCCTCTACCTGGTCTACGACCCCGTCACCTGCCAGGCCACCGTGGCCACCGCCGGACCGGCGGGGCTGGCGCTGCTGGCCGCGGACGGCACCGTGTCCTTCCCCGACATCGCCGCGGGTCCGCCGCTCGGCCGGCCCGGCCCGCCCTTCGCGAAGACGAAGCTGCGGCTGTCCGACGGCAGCCGGCTGGTGCTGTACACGTCGGGTCTGCTGCAGGCGTTCAAGGGCGACGACGCCCAGCACGACGCGCACGAGCGGCTCGGCAGCCTGTTGTCCGCCTTCCGCGGGTCGCCGCAGGATCTCTGTCTGCGCCTGACCGAGGAGCTGGTGCCGCCCGACCCCTGGAAGGACGCGGCGGTCCTGGTGGCCTGCACCCGCTCGCTCGATCCGGCGCGCGTCGCCACCTGGGTGCTGCCCGCCGACCCGGAGGCCGTCGCCACCGCCCGCTCGCTCACCGCCCGCCAGCTGAGCACCTGGGCCATGGAGGACGAGGTGTTCTCCACCGAGCTGATCGTCAGCGAACTGGTCACCAACGCCATCCGGTACGCCAAGCCGCCCGTGCAGCTGCGGCTGATCCGCGACCGCACGCTGAGCGTGGAGGTGTCCGACGGCAGCAGCGCGGCCCCGCATCTGCGGCACGCCCGGACGACCGACGAGGGCGGCCGCGGGCTGCTGCTGGTCTCGCAGTTCGCCCAGCGGTGGGGTACCCGGTACGAGGACCGCGGCAAGACCATCTGGGCGGAGGAGCCCGTCACCGCCCTGGCCTGACCCGGCGGCCGCTCCCACCGGTTTCCTCGGCGACCGGGCGGGCCGGGCCCCCGACGGACCCCGTCGCGCGGATTCTTTACGGATCCCTGACGCCGGGGACGCATCCGACGGCCCCGTCACGGTGTCCTCCTCGTTGTCCGGAACCGGACGGCAGTCGCGTCGGAGAATGGAGTGCCATGGAAGGCACCGTCGTCGCAGTGGTGATCGTGGTCGGGGCCCTGCTGCTCGTGCTGAAGAGCGGGATGCGGGTCGTCAACCAGGTGGAGCGCGGAGTGGTGTTCCGGTGGGGCAAGGCCCTGCCCGGCCACCGGCAGCCCGGGATCACCTTCCTCATCCCGTTCGCCGACCGGATGCGCAAGATGAACGTGCAGATCGTGACCATGCCCGTGCCGACTCAGGAGGGCATCACCAGGGACAACGTGTCGGTGAAGGTCGACGCCGTCGTCTACTTCCGGGTGACCGACCCGGTCCGGGCCGCCATCGAGGTGCAGGACTACGTCTTCGCCGTCGGCCAGGTCGCCCAGTCCTCCCTGCGGTCCATCATCGGCAAGAGCGACCTGGACGACCTGCTCAGCGACCGGGAGCGGCTGCACGAGGGGCTGGCGCTGATGATCGACAGCCCGGCCGCGGGCTGGGGCGTCCACATCGACCGCGTCGAGATCAAGGACGTACAGCTGCCGGAGTCGCTGAAGCGGTCCATGTCGCGGCAGGCCGAGGCGGAGCGGGAGCGGCGGGCCCGGGTCATCACCGCGGACGGTGAGTTCCAGGCCGCGCAGCAGCTCGCCAACGCCTCGCGGATCATGTCGGACACGCCGGAGGCCATGCAGCTCAGGCTGCTGCAGACCGTCGTCGAGGTCGCCGCCGAGAAGAACTCCACGCTGGTGATGCCGTTCCCGGTCGAGCTGCTGCGCTACTTCGACAAGGCCACCAAGAAGATGGACGCGGACATCACCGCGCGGCAGGTTCCGGCACAGCAGCCTCAGCCGGACGCCGAGCAGCAGTAACGAGCGCCAGGGTGACGGCCAGCGAGGCCGCCGCCATCACGGTCATCGCCGTGGCCGGTGAGGTGAGTTGGGCGACCGAACCGGCCAGCGCCGCGCTCACGCCCTGCAGCGTCAGCATGCCCGCGGAGTGCAACCCGAGGGCGTGACCGGCGAGTTCGTCGGGGGTCAGGTTCATCAGCCGCTCCTGCTGCACGAGGCTCGCGGCGAACCCGGCGGAGGCCGTCGTCGCGCAGACCACCGCCACGGCCAGTGGCGGGTGCGCGGCGAACAGCAGGTAGGGCGCCGCCAGCAGCACGAGCAGCGGGGTCGCGAGCCGGGCGCGTACGGCGGGCGGCAGCAGCCGGCCCACCGTGAGGTCCCCGGCGAACATGCCCAGCGCCCCGCACGCGAACAGGATGCCGGCCGCACCGGGGTCGTACGACACGTACAGCGACTCGCAGCCGACGACCAGGCCGTTGGGCAGCCACAGGCCCAGGTAGGTGAGACGGCGCGGACGGTCCGACCACAGCAGGACGTTGGTGCGCCAGGTCGCCGCCGCGGAGGGGCGGCCCGTGGCGCGGGGCGGGCGGGCGGTCAGGCCGAGCCGCAGGACGAGCGCGGCCGTCAGGTACAGCGCCGAGGCGAGCAGCAGGCAGGTGCGCGGCGAGAGGGTGGCCAGCAGGACGCCGCCGGTGCCGAACCCGGCGATCTGCATCAGGCCGCCCGCCATGTTGAACAGCGAACGCCCCGGCAGATAGCCGTCCTTGGCCAGGATCTCGTTCAGCAGACCCCAGCGGACCCCGCCGCCCAGCGAGGCCACCAGGCCCAGCAGCAGGACGACCGCGAACAGCGCGCCGGTCGGCAGGCCGGGCAGCGCCTGGACCGCCGTACCCGCCGCGAAGGCCAGCGCGATCGCGGCCAGGGTCGTGCGCGGAGGCAGCCGGTCGGCGCCGGAGAGCAGGAAGGTCGCGCCCAGCACCTGGGCGAGCGAGGGGCCGAACATGCTCACCGCCGACAGCAGCGGCGATCCGGTCGCCCGGTACACGAGCGTGCCGAGCGCGAGGCCGCCGACGGTCTGCGCGGCGGTCTGCAGGGCCACACCGAAGAACAACGGGCCGAACTCGGGCGTGCGGAACAGGGATCGGTAGCTGGACATGCGGGGAGTCTCGGGCGGGGTGAGCGGGGGCCGTTAATGTTTCGCTGTCACGCGAAAGGACGTGGCCCTCGCACGGGGGCACACCAGGGGATCGGGAACGGGGGCGGACCGTGGGGTGGTGGCAGCTCAACGCGGACACGCTGGCGCGCAGCCGGTTCGTCATCTCTCCGCTCGCCGAGACCTTCGCGAGCCTGAAGCTGCTGCATTCGGGCGCCGGTGCGCATCCCGGGGAGCAGGAGTGGCTGCGCGCGCATCTGCCCGGCTACCGGGCGCTGCTCGCGGCGGACCCGGTGACCGCGCGGCTGGTGCGGGCCGGGCTGGGCCGCGAGTGGATCGCCGACTTCCTGACGCCCACGCCCCGCGGCGGGGAGGACTTCGCCGTCGAGGTCGGCCGGGTGCGGGCGGTGGACCCGGCCGCTGCCCGGGCGCATCTGCTCCTCTCCCTGGCCGGTCCGCTGCCGGCCGTGCTGGACCGGGACGACCTGCCCGAGCGGGCGGCCGCGCTGCTGGAGTGGGTGTGGGAGGAGACCGTACGGCCGTCGTGGGAGCGGCGCCGGCGGGTGCTGGAGGCGGACGTGACGGCGCGGACCGCGCGGGTGAGCCGGGGCGGCTGGGCGGGGGTGCTGGACTCGCTGCGGCCGGGCGGCACCCGGTGGCTCGGGGACAGCCGGTTCCAGGTCAACCTGCACGAGTACCCGCCGCGCGAGATCTCGGGCGCCGAGCTGCTCTTCGTGCCGGTGACGGCCCAGCGGCACGGCTGGGCGGCCTGGGAGGACGGGCAGCGGTACGCCGTGGTCTACCCCTGCGCCGGTGCCCTCGCCGGCCACCGCGACCGGCCCGTGCCCGCGAGCCTGGACGCACTGCTCGGCACGGCGCGGGCCGGGGTGCTCGTGCTGCTGGACTCCCCGCTGACCACCACCCAGCTGACGGCGGTGACCGGGCAGGGGCTGGGCTCGGTCGGACGGCATCTGAAGGTGCTGCGGGAGGCGGGGCTGGTGGAGCGGTGGCGGTCCGGGCGCTCGGTGCTGTACGGGCGGACGGCGGCGGGCGAGGTGCTGCTGGAGGCAGCGGGGGGCACCGCCCCGAAGGGCGCGGCCGGGGGCGAGCGACCAGCCACGACGCCGCCGCGGCCACCCACCACCAAGCCCGCCACCCCTGCGCGTCCGCCCCTGCGGACGCAGCGCATAACATCCCGCTCATGACGACTTCTGACCACAACACCTCCGTCCTGGACACCGAGATCGGGGCCCTCCAGGGCGGCTCCGCCGACCTCGCGCAGTACGCGGGCAAGACCGTGCTGATCGTGAACGTGGCCTCCAAGTGCGGCCTGACCCCCCAGTACGCGGGCCTGGAGCGGCTGCAGGAGCGGTACGCCGAGCAGGGGTTCACCGTGCTCGGGGTGCCCTGCAACCAGTTCCTCGGGCAGGAGCCCGGCACCGCCGGGGAGATCGCCGAGTTCTGCTCGGCGACGTACGGCGTGACCTTCCCGATGACCGAGAAGGTCGAGGTGAACGGGGAGGGCCGGCACACGCTGTACGAGCGTCTGGTGGACTTCGCCGACGCCGAGGGGCACAGCGGTGACATCCGCTGGAACTTCGAGAAGTTCCTGATCGGCCGGGACGGCCAGGTCGTCGCGCGCTTCGCGCCGCAGACCGAGCCGGAGTCCGCCGAGGTCGTGGCGGCCATCGAGGGCCGGCTCGGCCAGTAGCTTGACCTTGCCCCTGGGGCAGGCGAGAGCGTCCCTGTCACCGGGCGGGCAGAGCCGCCCGGTGACGGAGGATGACAGGGTGAACGAGGAGTTGCTCACCATCGGCGCGTTCGCCGCGCGCTCCCGCCTCTCGGCGAAGGCACTGCGGCTGTACGACCGTCTCGGTCTGCTCGTGCCGGCCCAGGTCGACGACGCCAGCGGCTACCGCTACTACCGCGCCGGCCAGGTGGAACAGGCCCGTCTGGTGGCCCTGCTGCGGCAGCTGGACATGCCGCTGGCCCGGATCGCCGAGATCGTCGGAGCCGAGGGCACGGAGGCCGCCGACCGGCTCGCCGCCTACTGGGCGGACGTGGAGACCCGGCTGGCCGGGCAGCGCACCCTCGCCTCGTACCTCCGTGGACGTCTGTCGGGGAGGAGTTCCGAGATGTACGAGAAGTTCGTGGTCGAGACGGTGGACGTGCCGGCGCAGGTGGTGATCACCGAGTCCCGGCACACGCTGGCGGACGAGCTGCCGACCTGGATCGGTTCCTCGCTGGGCCGCCTGGAGGCGGCGGCCCGGGAGTGCGGGGGCGTGGCCGGGGCGCCGTTCGTCGTCTACCACTCCGAGGTGTCGACGGAGAGTGACGGCCCGGCCGAGTCCTGTGTGCCGGTGGCCGACGAGGCGGCGGCCCGGGCGTGGGTGGAGCGGCACGGCGGACCGTGGGCGACGCGGGTGCGCATCGAGCCGGCGGCCCGGCTGGCCTTCACCCGGATCACCAAGGCCCAGGTGGCGCATCCGCAGATCATCGCCGCGTTCGAGGCGGTGGAGCACTGGGTGCGGCAGGAGGGGCTGGAGATCGCCGGTCCGTGCAGGGAGGTGTACTTCGCGGACTGGGGCGCGGCCGGTGCCGAGGACCCGGTGTGCGACGTGGCGTTCCCGGTGTCGTGATCCGGTGAGCCGGTGATCCCGAGATCCTCGGGGCGGTACGGCCGTTCCCCGGGGCGGGAGATGCCGAGCCCTCTCGGCAAGGACGGCGACTGGTCGAGAGGGCTCTGCGGGTCCTGCTTGTGCGGTTGTTGCCGCCGATGCGGCTAGGCGCGAGGGTCAGAGAGCGCCCCCTACGCCTTGACCGAGGCGACGAAGGCGTTCCACGCCTCGGCGGGGAAGGCCAGGGTCGGGCCCTCGACGACCTTGGAGTCGCGTACGGCGAGCTCCGCGACGGCGGGCGACTTGACCTCGACGCAGGCGCCGTTGCCCGCGGAATAGGAGGACTTCATCCACGTCTCCGAAGCGCCCTGAATCAGTGCCATGTCCACTCCTGTTTGCGAGTTGCTGCAGTGCGGTTCACGCCAACCTTGTCGACCGATTGGCGTGATCGACGCTACCGGGCAACTGCGCCTGCCGGAGGAGTCGTTCACTCAAGCGGATGGCATATTCCAGGAGAGCCTTCCGCTTGAGCGGAGTGGCGGTGTACGATCCCGCGCTTCCTGTGGGACAGGACTCAATCCGCGTACTCTTTGGCCACCTTTGCGATGTACTGCCGGGACTGTTCCACATTGAGGGACTGTGCCCGCAGGTGCTCGTACATCACGGCGTACTTCTGCACGTCCGGCGCCTTCTCCAGGTACAGGTCGCTGGTGACGCCCTCCAGGTAGACCACGCTGGAGTCGGCCGCGTCGGCGAACTCCAGGATCGCGTACTGGCCGTTGAGCCCCGGGTGCGCGCCCACCTCGAACGGCAGCACCTGCACGGTGACATGCGGCAGCTGGGACATCTCGCTCAGGTGCTCCAGCTGCTCCCGCATGACCAGCCGGCTGCCCACGACGCGCTTGAGCGCCGCCTCGTCCAGCACCACCCACAGCCGCAGGGGGTTGTGCTCGGCGGTGATACGTTCCTGTCGCCGCATGCGCACCTGCACACGCTTCTCGATCTCGGCGGTCGAGGTCTCCGGCAACGCGCCCTGCACCAGGGCCTCCGCGTAGGCGCGGGTCTGCAGCAGACCGGTCACCAGCTGGGGTTCGTACACCCGGAGCGACTCGGCGTCGGTCTCCAGCCCGATGTAGACGCTGTACGGGATGTCGCCGAAGGTGTGCCACCAGCCCTGCTGGCGCGAGTCCCGGGCCATCTCCATCAGCGAATCCACGATCCGCTGGTCCTCGACCTCGTACACCCCGCACAGGTCGCGCACGTCGCGCTGGCTGATGCTTCGGCGACCGTTCTCCAGGCGGCTGATCTTCGACTGCGACACGAGCAGGCGCTCGGCCACCTCTTCCGCCGTCATGCCCTTGAGCTCACGGAGCTTGCGCAGCTCCTGGCCCAGCCGGCGTCGCCTGACGGTGGGATTGACATTGGACGCCACGGGACGTGCACCTCCGGCTGCTGCCTGTTCCTGACACTTTGCGTATCTGCTGTTGAGCAGATTGCCACCAAGGCGCTTTCCACCGCTGGCAAACGGTGGATATGCGGTGCGTACGCGTCAGTTCGGGCACGGAGACGGACCACGGAAGTGGGCCGCGGAACAGGAGTGCCGGAAGCGGCCGAGCGGGGTGGTGGGACCACGGGTCCCACCACCCCGCTCGAACCAGCGGCTCCCGAACCGGTCCTGGCGCCGACGGTGCGGCCGATCGGTACGGCTGATCAGTGCGGTCGATCAGTGGACCACGGCGCGTGCCATGGATCCGTGGCGCGGCTGCATCGGAACCGCGCGTGCGGGCTCCGCCGCGGGCCTGCCTCCGGGCCCGGTCTGCCGTGCGGCCGCGGCCGGACCGCGGCGCGGCTGCGTGGCCGCGCCGTTCTGCACGTCCATCACGGCGTGCGCGACGAGACCGCCCATCGGGTCGTGCCGGATCAGATCCCGCAGCCGGGAGCGCGAGGACCTGCCCTCGTTCCCCGGATAAAGGTGCTTGCCGAGGCCGACCGCGTGGGCCAGCGCGGCGAGCGCCGCGGTCCGCGGGTCCGGCGGTACGCCGGTGCGGATCGCCGAATCCAGCCGGGATCGGATCTCCCGGCTGATCTCGGTGTCCGTCGCCTGGTACCGCGTCGTCGGCAACACCCCGCACATCTGACCCGGTACGGCGGCAACCATGCCGCACCGCTCCAGATGCGAGAGATAGATCTGACGCAGCCCCAGCCGGGGTCCGCCGATCCAGTGCACAGCCCGCACGGGAGCGCCACGCCTTCGCAGCAACTCCAACGCACAGTCCAAAGTCGGATCTCCAGTCGGCCGTGGCACCACCACGGCGATACGATCCCCGTCTGGGGCTATCCGTCCGGCCAGCGCCAGCTCCACTAGCTGTGCTCCGGCCAGACCGAGGTCGAGCGACTGCGGCTGTGCAGTGGTACCCGTGGCCGGGTCCAGTGCCAGCAGCAGAAGCTCCTCCGGAATTGTTCTGCGGCTCCTGCCCATCCATGCCTCCCCGCGTGGATGAATGACAGGGTGACCCCTCTCACATTGGTCTGTCGAGAGTGCGTGACCGGTTCGTAAGGGAACCGGTAGGTATGTCGTTCTCGTCTACCACGGGGGCCAAGCCCTCACACAGGACACTGGTACATGGTTCGGACAGGGCGCGCAAATGGGCGTGCGGCGCATGGAGGAGGCATCGGTGGCGGGCGAGTCCCCCGACAGGTCGAAGCAGCGCGAGTCGTCGGTGGAACCGACGCCGGAGACCAGGGATTCGGTTCCCGAGGCCCGCGATCCGCGCCTCGCCGTCTCCCGCGAAAAGGATTCCGCGGCGGCGGCAGTGGACACCGCCACGAAAGTCCTGTCCGTCCGCGACCTGAAGTCCGAGGAGGACGACACCAAGTCCCCGAAGGGCGACGACGACACGGACCTCAAGAACGCCGTCTCCGCCTGGGTCCGCTCGGCCTCCACCCCGAATGCCGAGCAGGAGCCGAAGGCCGAGCAGGAGCCGAAGGCCGGGCAGGAGCAGGAGCCGACGGCCGGGACGGCGCCGACGGCCGGGACGGAGGCCGAGGCCGCCGCGGCGCCTGAGGCCGGCACGGGCGCGAAGGCCGACGCCGAGGTGCGGGCTGACACCGAGTCGGACGCCAACTCGGACGACACCCCCTCGGAGCCGGCCGCCGAGGACGCGAAGACGGCCACGGACCCGACCGCGGACGAGGAAGCCACCTCGGAGCCCGCCACCGAGGCTGCCGCCGAGGACACCGCCGAAGCTGCCGACGAGCCCGAAGCGGAGCCCGCCGACGAGAGCCCGACGGCCTCGGACGACGACCGGCAGACTCCGGACGAGGACCCGCAGACCACCGACAAGGCCTCTGAGGCCCCAGAGGCCTCTGACGAGGACTCGCAGGCCGCCGACGAGGCCCCGCGGGCCGCCGACGGCGAGGACGCCCCACAGAGGCCTCCTGCGGCCGACGACGAGACCCGCACGGGGGGTGCGGATGGGAACACCGACACCGACACCGACACCGACACCGAGGCGACGGACACCGACGCCGACCCGCGGGCCGCCGACGGCGAGAAGGCCCCACAGGGGCCGCCTGCGGCCGACGACGAGACCCGCACAGGTGGTGCGGATGGGAACACCGACACCGAAGGCGAAGCCGAGGCGACGGACACCGACGCCGACCGCGAAGCCAAGGCTTCGCCCGTCGATCAGCCCACCACCGCCTTCAAGGCCCTCCGCCCCAAGAAGCCGGAGGTCGACCAGCCGACCACCATGCTCAAGCTGGGCGGCAGCAAGTTCGTCCCGCTGAGGAATCCTGACGTCCCGTCCACCACGGCCACCACCGCCTTCCCGCAGGTCGGCCCGGAGCGCACCACCCAGCAGCCGCTTCCCCCGAAGCCCCCGCTCGACCTCCTGGCCGAGCTGACGAACACGCCCCCGCCCCCGCAGACCCCCTTCCGCACCCTGATACGCCGGGTCAAGATCTGGACCCCTCTGGTCCTCCTCCTGGCGATCGTCTTTGCGGTCGTACAGACCCTGCGCCCCCTCCCGAAGCCCACCCTGGACCTCACCACGGAGGAGACCTACACCTTCGGCGGCGCCAAGCCCGGCATCCCCTGGCCGGCCACCGGCCAGGCCGCCCTCGACGTCCAGGGCATCGGCACGTTCGGCTCCTCCGGTACCCAGAAGCCCGTACCGATCGCGAGCCTCGCGAAGGTCATGACGGCCTACCTGATCCTGCGCGACCACCCCCTCAAGAGCGGCGCGGACGGGCCCAAGATCAAGATAGACAAGCCCGCCGAGGAGCAGTCGGACGCCGGCCAGGAGTCCACCGTCCCGGTGACCGCCGGCGACCGCATCTCCGAACGCGAGGCGCTGGAGGCCATCCTCCTGCCCTCCGCCAACAACGTGGCACGTCTGCTCGCCCGTTGGGACTCGGGTTCGGAGGAGGCGTTCGTGACGAAGATGAACGCCGCCGCCAAGGACCTCGGCATGACCGACACCAGGTATACCGACCCCTCGGGTCTGACCGACTCGACGGTCAGTACGGCCGTCGACCAGGTCAAGCTCGCCAAGGCCGCCATGGAGCAGCCCGCCTTCCGCGAGGTCGCGGCGATGATGTCGTACGACGACTACAAGGGCGTGAACCACTCCAACTACAACCGTCTGGTCGGCCACAACAACGTCGTCGGCATCAAGACCGGCACCACCACCTCCGCCCTCGGCAACCTGGTCTTCGCCGCGAAGCAGGACGTCGGCGGCGAGACCCGCACGATCATCGGCGCCGTCATGCGCCAGCCCGCCGGCGGTTTCGACAACACGATCATCAGCGGTGTCCTGGACGCGGGCGACAAGCTGATCCGGGCCGCGCAGGGCGCCCTGAAGCCGGCGACGGTCCTGAAGAAGGGCGACGTCGTCGGGTACGTCGACGACGGCCTCGGCGGCCGTACACCGGTCGTGGTCACCAAGGACGTCACCGCGGCCGGCTGGTCCGGTCTGAAGGTGAAGCTCTCCTTCACGTCCGCCTCGGTGCCGCACATCGCGAAGGCCGGCACCGAGGTCGGCACCCTCACCGTGGGTGACGGTTCGGCCGGTTCGGTGAAGGTTCCGGTGGCTCTGCGGAAGGACCTGGCCAAGCCCGGTTTCACCGCGAAGCTCACCCGGCTGGGCTGAGCGCACCACCCGCACGCCCGCCCGCGCACCCCGTCCAGGGAGCCCCACCCGGGAGCCCTGTGGCGGGGTGCGTGCTAGCGTCACGAATCGGGGCAGCTCGCCGGTCGGGGGACAGGGCCGCGAACTGGACGGGACGAGGCCGCGAACACCGAGGAACGCGGCCGCGAACAGAAGACGGGACACGGGGAGTGCCTTCAGGTGGCCACAACCGAGCCGAAACGCGCCGACGACGCCGATCCGGACCCGGGATCCGGCCCGCGAATACGCCTGTCCGCGACTGACACGGAACGTACGGGGAGTACGGAGCGTCAGCAGTGCGGCGACACCGCAGACGTCACCGACAGTGACGGCGACGCGCGTCCGGGACGTGCCGCCCGCCTCCGTGCCGCCGCCGAGCCGCTGCGGCAGCGGCTCCTGCGGCACCCGGCCCTCTCCGTCACCGCCCTCGCGGGCGTGCTGCACATCATCTGGTTCTTCGTGTTCGCGAACAGCGGCGGGGACCTCGCGGCCCAGGACGCCTGGGCGGAGTTCGTCGGCCGGCACCCCGACTCGGCGTACAACCTCGCCTGGTACGGGGGCATGCACCCGGTGTCGTACAGCGTGGTGTCGCCGTACCTGATGTCCGTGCTCGGCGTCCGTACGACGATGATGATCGCCGGTACGGTCTCGGCGGGCCTGCTCACGCTGGTCCTGATCCGCAGCCGGGTGGTGAAGAACCCGCTGTGGGCCTCGCTCGCCGGGGTCTTCGCGTTCCTCTGCAACGCCGTGTCCGGGCGGGTGACCTTCGGGCTCGGCACGATGTTCGGGCTCGGCGCGGTCGTGGCCGTCTTCTGCTGGCCCCACCGCTGGCGGTTCAAACGCTGGGCGAAGGCCCTGGTCGCGGCCCCGCTGGCCGCGCTCGCCACGATGTCCTCGCCGGTCGCGGGGCTGTTCGTGGGCCTGGTCGCGGCCGCGCTGTTCCTGCAGAAGCGGCGGCCCGGCGCGTGGGCGCTGGGCCTCGCGCCGGTCGCGGTGGTGGCCGTCTCGGCGTGGCTGTTCCCGTTCTCCGGCACCCAGCCGATGAGGTTCGGCTCGGTGGTGCTGCCCCTGCTGTACGGCCTGCTGTGCCTGTTCCTCGTGCCCAGGGAGTGGAAGACGGTCCGCCTCACGGCCGCCGTCTACAGCATCGGTGTCGTCCTGGTGTGGCTGATCAACTCGCAGATCGGCTCGAACATGTCGCGGCTGCCGATGCTGTTCGCGGGTGCGACGCTGATCGCCGCGCTGCCGTTCACGGTGCCGCGCTCGCGCAAGTGGTACGTCACGGTCCTGGCCTTCCTCGGCTTCGCCGGCTGGATAGGTTTCAAGTCGGTCGACGACATGGTGCACACCACCCCGGCCGCGTCCTGGGCCCGGGAGCTGGCCCCGCTGGTCAACGAGCTCCAGCGGGTCGGCGCGGAGAAGGGCAGGGTCGAGGTGGTCCCGGCGCGCTCGCACCGCGAGGCCTCCGCGCTCGCGCCGTACGTGAACCTGGCCCGCGGCTGGAACCGGCAGGCCGACATCGAACGCAACCCGCTCTTCTACGACGACACCCTCAACTCGGCGAACTACCACGAATGGCTCCAGCGGTGGGCCGTGCACTTCGTGGTGCTGCCGAAGGACAACCCGGACGGGGACAGCGGCGCCGACCGCGAGCGGCAGCTGCTGCGGCGCGGGATGCCGTACCTGACGCAGATCTGGGGCGACGCCAACTGGCAGCTCTTCAAGGTCACCGACCCGGTGCCGCTCGCCGAGCCGAACGCGGTGGTGGACCGGGCCGAGCAGGGCGAGTGGACGCTGCGGGTGGGCGGCGCCGGGCGGATACTGATCAGGCTTCCGTACTCGCCCTGGCTGAGCATCGTGGACGAGCACGGCAAGAGCCTGAAGCCGCCGCAGGAGACGGCGGAGTCCAAGCACCGGGCCGAGGGGACGCCGAAGACGTACGACAACGTCAACGGGTGCCTGATGAAGTCCGCGGAGGACGGGGACGGGGACACGTGGACGGTGCTGGTCGCCCCGAAGCCCGGTACGTACCGGCTGGCGTCGCCGTACCAGCTGCCCCGGGGTACTCCGTGCCCTGAGGAGCTGAAATGACGTCCGGCAGGAGCCGAAGTGACATCCGGCGCGGTCAGCCGCGCAGCTCCGACACGTAGCGGTCGGTGCCCGGCACCGTGGGGATGAAGGGTGCCATCAGCTCCACCCGGCCCAGCCCCGCCCGTGCCACCTGCTCGGCCGGCCCGCGGAAGTGCCCTTCCCAGCACTCCCGCGGGTCCTGCTCCAGGAACCACAGCAGGGTCAGGCGGGTGTCGACGCCCTCGACCTGCTTGACGTAGGTCATGCGGTCGCTGGGCAGCGGGGTCGGGCGGAAGACCGTCACCATGGCCGCCGGGGAGCCCGCCAGGCGCCTGGGGAGGTGGCGGGCGGTGAGCCACTCCAGCAGCCGGGCGCGCTGCTCGGCCGACTCCGCGTCGATCACCTCCAGTACCAGGCCCACGTACGGGTGGTCGAGGGCGTGGACGTCCCTCGGGCCGGCCGCGCCGTCGCGGTAGACCGTGGTCGCGTGGTCCTGGAAGGCCGTGAAGACGTGGGTGCGGGCGTGGTGGACGCGGGCGTCGCGGTTGAGGCGCTTGTTGATGGCGACGGTCCACTTCATGTGGTCGTCGTAGCGGCCGTCGGTGATCCAGTAGGTGGAGAGGTAGCAGCCGGCGGTCACCGGCCGGGCGACGGCCGACTTCTCCGGATACCGCAGGAGTTGCAGGTCACGGGTGGCGACCCAGCGGCGGCCGGCGTACATCCAGGGCATGGCCATGGCGCCGGCGTAGTAGTGGTCGTCCTCGTACCAGCGGTTGTAGGCGTACTCGTCGCCGGGGTGCGGCTCCACCATGGTGATCAGGGCGTGGCCGGGGTGGACGCCGTAGGGGCCCACGGCGGCCAGTTCGGCGTACAGCTCACTGCGGGTGTCCTCGCTCATGCGGTTCCCCTTTCCTGCGGTCGCCCATACTCTGACGCTCCGTCAGATAAAGCGCCAGGGTTCGGGAGGTCTCCATGCCACTGCTCGCGGGAAAGACCGTCGTCGTCTCCGGGGTCGGCGCCGGGCTCGGCCATCAGGTCGCCGCGGCCGTCGTCCGGGACGGCGGGAACGCGGTGCTGGGGGCGCGCACGGAGGCGAACCTCGCCAAGAGCGCGGCCGAGATCGACCCGGAGGGCGCGCACACGGCGTACCGGGCGACCGACATCACCGACGAGGGGCGGTGCGAGGCGCTGGCCGCTCTTGCGCGCGAGCGGTTCGGGGCGATCGACGCCGTGGTGCACGTGGCCGCCTGGGACTCGTACTTCGGCGGGGTCGAGGACGCGGACTTCGCGACCTGGCAGTCGGTCATCGACGTGAACCTGCTGGGCACGCTGCGGATGACGCGGGCATGCCTGCCGGCGCTGAAGGCGGGCGGGGGCGGGTCGGTGGTGTTCATCGGGACGCAGTCGGCACTCGCCGCGCCCTCTCAGGTCGCGCAGGCCGCGTACGCCGCCTCGAAGGGGGCACTGACCAGCACGATGTACTCGCTGGCGCGGGAGCTCGGGCCGCACCGGATCCGGGTCAACACCGTTCTGCCGGGCTGGATGTGGGGACCGCCGGTGCAGGCGTACGTCCAGTTCACCGCGCAGACGGAAGGGGTACCGGAGGCGGAGGTGCTGGGGCGGCTGGCCGGGCGGATGGCGTTGCCGGAACTGGCGACGGACGGGGACGTGGCGGACGCGGCGGTGTTCCTGGCCTCGGACCGGGCACGGGCCATCACGGGGCAGTCGCTGCTGGTCAACGCGGGTGAGCTGATGCGGTAGCCGCACTTGGCCATGAGGACGGCCAAGGGAATGACTGTTCATCCATGTGAACAGAGGTCACCACGACGAACATCTTTACCTGCTCTTGACCTTCCGCTTCCTTGCCCTGTGTCCACGTTCGAAACCAAAGTTCACATGCCTGACCCTGGCTGTGAACCTTGGAAGGGGACACATGAACGGTCTCGACTGGGCCGTGCTCATCGGCTACTTCGGAGTGATGGTCGCGATCGGCGTCTGGTCGCACAAGCGCGTGGACGACGTCAGTGACTTCTTCACGGCCGGGGGCAAGATGCCCTGGTGGCTGTCCGGCATCTCGCACCACATGTCGGGCTACAGCGCCGTGATGTTCACCGGGTACGCGGGGATCGCCTACACCTACGGCGTCACCTCCTTCGTCACCTGGTCCTTCCCGATCGCGCTCGGCATCGCCGTCGGCTCCAAGCTGTTCGCCCCACGCATCAACCGGTTGCGGTCCCGGCTCCATGTGGCTTCCCCGCTGGAGTACCTGAAGAACCGGTACAACCTCTCCACGCAGCAGGCGCTCGCCTGGTCGGGCATGCTGCTGAAGATCGTGGACGTGGGCGCCAAGTGGGCGGCGATCGCGACCCTGTTGTCGGTGTTCACCGGGGTGTCCCTGAACCAGGGCATCCTCATCACCGGTGCGATCACCGCCGTCTACTGCACCATCGGCGGTCTGTGGGCGGACGCGCTGACCGAACTCGGCCAGTTCGTCATCCAGTTGCTGGCCGGCGTCTCGATGTTCATCGCCGTCGTACTGAAGCTGAACGACAAGAACATCGGCTTCTTCGACGTCTGGGACCAGCCGGCGCTGCACGGGCACGGCAAGCCGCTGGTGGGGCCGTACGGGACGGTGTTCCTGCTCGCGTTCCTCTTCATCAAGCTGTTCGAGTACAACGGCGGCATGCTCAACCAGGCGCAGCGGTACATGGCCACGGGCAGCCCGCGGGAGGCCGAGCGGTCGGCGCGGTTGTCGGCCACGCTGTGGCTGGTGTGGCCGGTGGTGCTGTTCTTCCCCATGTGGATATCGCCGCTGCTGGTGCACGCGCAGAAGCCGGACGGCTCCGACTCGTATGCCCTGATGACCGAACAGCTGCTTCCGCACGGGCTGTTGGGACTGGTGATCGTCGGGTTCTTCTCCCACACGATGGCGATGTGCTCCTCCGACGCGAACGCGATCGCCGCGGTGTTCACGCGGGACGTGGCACCGGTGCTGTCCGCTCGGGCGCGGGCGTGGGGTGAGCGGTCGGGCCTGGTCGCGGCCCGCGTGACGACGGTGGTCTTCCTCGGCCTGTCCATGGCGGTGGCGACGCAGGTCAACTCCCCCACGTTCAAGGACATCATCACGGTCGTCATCAAGTGGGTGGCCGGTCTGATGGGTCCGATCGCGATCCCGATGATGCTGGGTCTGCTCCGCCCGTTCCGCCGCTCCGGTCCCACGGCGGCGCTCGTCAGCTGGGGCGCGGGCCTGCTGGCCTTCTGGCTGGTCAACTACCCCATCAACTGGAACGTGGACGGGGGCGTGCCGCTGCAGTACCAGGTCTCGGTGCCGCTGGCGGTCTCCCTGGTGCTGTACATCCTCATCGGCTTCCTGAAGCCGGAGGACACGCCCGAACGGCTCGCGATCATCGAGATCGTCAACACGAACGGCGAGGGCGCTGCGGCTGTTCCGGCGCCGGCGGCCCCGGGGGACGGAGTTGTCGGGGCGCCGGCGAGGGAGTGAGCGTTCGAGGCGGTGCCGTTCGGTGATAGGTGTACGCCGACTGCGGGGGCGTGGGGGCTGGTCGCACAGTTCCCACGCCCCTTTTTCGCGCATCCGGCCCGTATCCTCACGCCGGACGACGGGTCGTAACGAGCCGCCCAGACCCCAAGACCATCCCGCGGCAGACTCTGGCATATCTGGGTCATGCCCCTACGGGAGGTGTGGCGCGGTTCGCGTCCGAGGGCGCGCTCCAACGACCATGCGCAGGCCGGCGGGGCGCAGCACGAGACCGCCGGGCGCTGTGCGGATCTTCGTGCCGGGGCTTGGCCTGAGGTTCCAGCGCGCGGCGATGGTTGCCAGGGCCAGGACCGCTTCGGTTGTGGTGAAGGTGTCTCCGATGCACTTACGGGCGCCGGTGGCGAAGGGAACGAAGGCACCGGGGGGCGGTGGGTCGGAACGGTCGTGACGCCACCTGTCGGGGTCGAAGTGGTCCGGGTCCTGGAAGACGTCCGGCCGGTGGTGGACGAGGTACTGGCTGTAGAGGACCGTGGTGCCCACAGGGACTCGATAACGTCCCAGTTCGGCCTCTTTCGTGGTGGTACGTGTGAAGATCCAGGCGGGAGGGCGTATGCGCAGGGTTTCGGTGATGATGCGGCTGGTCACGTCGAGCTGAGGGAGATCGGCGTAGGTGGCGGGGGACCCGCCCAGGACCCGGTCGACTTCGGCGTGCAGCTGTTCTTCGATTTCGGGGTGAGTGGCCGTGAAATACAGGGCCCACGCGGCGAGACTGGCACTCGTCTCCGCTCCGGCGAAGAAATAGCTGATGATCGTGTCGGTGAGTTCGTCGTCGGAGAGGTACGCCCCGCTGCCGTGGGAGTCCGGATCCTGGGCGGCCACCAGGGCGGAGAGGAGGTCTCCGTGATCGCTACCGCTCTTCCGGTGGTGCGCGATGGTCTTCTTGGCGAGGTGGCGCAAGTGCGCGTGGGACTTGTCGAATTCGCGGTTTCCCAGCACAGGCAGCTTCGCCAGCATCGAGGGCATGAGCATCTTCCGGAAGACACCCCGGGAGATACCCATGACGTCGCGGAGCATCTCCGTGAGGTCCTCGTCCGACAGCGCGGCACCGGTGAACATCGTGGCGATGAGGATCCGGACCGCGGTCTCCTCCAGTGCGGACAGGACGTCGACGGTCTGGCCCTCACGCCATGAGTCTGTGAGGTCCGCGAGGTGCTTTGTCATCTGAGCGGCATAGCCGGGCATGCGGCCCCGGTGGAACGCGGGCTGGTTCAGCCGCCGCTGCCTGCGATGCTGGCCGTGAGGGCAGGTGGCAACCCCGGCGCCGAGGGCTTCGCGGGCCCTGTCGATGAGCGGGCCGCCCTTGTCGAACGTCCGGTCGTCGACGAGCAGTTGATGGACGAGCCGAGGACTGCACACCACGTAGGCACGCCAGGGGCCCAGCCTGACCTGCACCAGATCACCGATGGCCGGGAGCGCGGTGAGAAAGGACAGGGGGTCTCGAAGCAGAGGCAGGGTGTGCCCGAGCAGTGGTAGCGCCCCCGGCGCACAGGGCGGGGTCTGTGTATTCATGATGGGAGGACGTTCCCCAATGTTGATCGAGTTACAGGCGCAGCGATTACGCTGCGGCCGACGGTGACAACGTGAGGGAAATATCGCATGTACGGGCGGAAAGGAACAGGTGCGACGTCACTTGCTTTCCGAGGGAGTGCCGGTCAAAGGTACTTGCCGGCACGTCGAGAGGCAGCGAAGTGATTCCAGAGAAGATAAAGGCACAAAAGAGTCGGGAAGGGGTCATACATGGCTGGTTCGGGAGCTATGACCTCGCGCTGTCCGCAGGGACCGAGCAGGCTTCCGTAGCCAAGCTCGACGCGCGGTTCTCCCTGTCATCGCTGCCCGGGTGGAAGCTCACAGAAGCCGTCTTGGATTCAGGGCGCTTCAGACCTCGGGCAGGCGACTGGGTGTCGGATGTATTGCCCGTCGATCTCGGGATTTTCTCCCTTGACGACGAAGACCATCTTGCCGCGCTGCTCTGGCTCGCCGAGTTGTTCGAGGACACCTACGCCGCCAGTGGCGGCTCGACGCCCATCGCGTCTGAAGCGCTACCCCCTGTGCCGGAGAACTTCTACTGCCAAGCGGGTTGTGCGGGCGGTAGGCCGTGGGTCTCCGGGACGGCCTCGGATTCACCTCTCCGGCTGCCGGCGTACGAGAACTGGCGCACGTTGTTCACGAGATGCGCTCCAGAGGACCCCCACCGCGGCGAAGGCTGGCCGACCATCGCCGAACTGCACAGCCGCCTGAATTCGCCGTGGTCACGCCGAGCCGGCCGCCTGTGCGCACGGACCTTCGAGAGCTACCGAAACGGGTTCAGGAGAGCTGCGGCGAACATCGCGGTCCCCGGGGTCGACTATCTACACCTGCTCCTGACATGGCTGGGAATTGTCATGTCCTATCGCGTGACCCTGTCCGAACTCGCCCGCAGGGAAAAGGTAGCCGCCGAACAGGCGGGCGGGACCGCTCCGGAATCCATTCCACTGACCCCCAAAGTGCATCAGCGCACCACGCACGGTGCCCCCGAAACCATCGGAGTGGACAGCTATAAGCACATACCGGGCCTCATGCTGGGATGGTGGAATGTAGTCGGCACAGACGGAATGCCGGAGACGGAGCAGCGGGCGAGGCTGTACCTCTGCCTCACCTCGATGGCAGATTACGGAAAGAGTTATCAACGTCTGGGCCTCGACAGCGGCCTCGAACTCCCCGAAGACTTGCATTTCGACACGATCGGTCACTCGGCATGGCGCCACACTGTGGGCAACCATGGGATATGTTTCCAGCGGGAGATGGACTCGATCGCCGGCTCTGCCCCTTATCAAATCGTCGACGCATGCTTTCCCGGTTGGCTGTCCGAGTATCCCGCACGCGTGCGACTCGCCGCCATGGTTTCCATGGGATATTCGAACTACGGCGTATGGGCTTTCCCGGATCCGAAAGACCTGAGAGAAATGCTTTACGGCGCCTGGAACATGATGCTCTCGGTGCTGGCAGCGTCCCTCACCGACCTCGACGCCGAGGCCGCGATCTTCGAGACGGGAACCCTCTGCCGGGGGCTGCCTCCCCAGGCTGCCAGTCGGCTCGTCGGCCACCTGCCCGAATATCTGCCGCTCGGCCCCGAGAACGACGATGCCACAGACCGGATGCTTCTGTCCGGAATGGGCTACTGCTGGTGGGGCGAGCGCGGCAACGTCTACGCCCGTGTGCAACGGCTCGCCGCATACCTCAACGGCAGGCCCGTGCCAGACACGCCCACGCTCTCGGAGTGGAACCAGTCGCAGGCCACCACCGCTGCCGCCGTGCGAAGCCGAACCGCTGCCGGACGTGCGCTCATCGAACACAGCCGCAGTCTCCACACCACGGGCACCAGCGACGCCGCAGAGCGCGCCACCACATGCATGTGCTCCGAACGACTTGACGACGAGTTGACCTACGTCCTCCACGGACTGGACCGCCGCTCCGCCGGCAAGGACAGCGCCGGCACTCTCACCGACGCGCTGGACAAGGAGGTGCTCCTCTGGCACGCCACGCCCTCACTTCGCTCAGAGATGATCGCGAACACGCCCAACACCCGAGTCGCCATACGACGTCTGCTCGGAGCAGTCATGCAGCCCGGCGCAGCCCAGGACCTCATGCTGCGAGCCTTCTGCGAAGGACACGTGACGTGCCAGCGCACCACTGAGCTCGGACCAAAGTGAGGTCTCCAGGTACCGGAGCAAGGACCGCGGACAACATGACGCCGGCCTCTTGGACCCTGTCGGGTCGCAAGAGGCCGGCGTCGTGCTGTGGGTCAGGGGGCTACTTGATGTAGACCAGTCCGTCCGTGGTGATCGTGGGACGGCCGCTGGTGGCGACCACGACGATCTTCACTGTGTGCTTGGCGCTGCTGGACCAGTTCTTGGTCCAGATCGCCTGGCGGTACAGGGTGGTGGAGGACTTCAGGTCGACCGTGGCGGCCTTGACGCCGTCGACGTAGACGTACGCCTGGCCCGAGGTGGAGGCGCGCGAGACCACCCAGGCCGCGGAGCGGCCGGTGAAGGTCCACGTCAGGCTCGCGCTCTTCGAGCCGCTGGAGTACGACTTGCCGCCGAGGTAGCTGGTCGACGAACGGGCCGTCCAGGTACCGGACTTGGTGGCCGAGGTCTCCTGAAGGATCATCGGGGTGAAGGCCGGGGAGGACGTGCGGTAGTTGCCCGCGTAGTCGTAGGCCCGCATGGACCAGGTGGCGGCGGTGCCGGACGCGGCGGTGCGGCTGGAACTGGTCGTCGTCGGGCCGAAGGTGGCCGCCGTCGGCGACAGCAGCTTCACCGAGCTCAGTGCCGTGTTGTCCGCGGCCTTCCAGCCGAGGGTGACCGGGACGGCAGTGGTGTTGACGGTACCGGTGCGCAGGGAGAGGTTCGGGCCGGTGGTGAAGGTCGGCGCGGTCGTCTCCGCCACGAAGTTCAGCGCGGCCGTGGTCGTGGTCTTGCCCGACTGGTGCACGGCCCGCACGGCAACGGTGTGGCTGCCCAGGGCCAGGGTGGTGCCGACCGAGGTGGCGGTGCCGGAGGCGGAGGCCACGGCCTTGCCGTCGACCAGCAGCTCGAACTTGGAGATCAGCGAGCCCGGCGTGGTGGTCGTCCAGTTCGCGGTGATGGCGCCCTTGGTGTAGTACGTCGAGCCCGAAAGGCCCGCGCCACTGACCGACGTGACCTTCAGCCCCTGCACCGGGCCGGACGCCCAGGAGCGGATGGTCGGCAGCTGGCCGTAGAGCGAGGTGCCGGGGCACGCGGTGTTGTAGCCGTCGCGGTGACCGGAGATCCGGTTGAAGGTGTACTTGTTGCCCGCGGTGTAGCTGAGGCCCGTGCCGCTCGGCTGGGTCGCGCCCGCCGTGAGGCTCACGGTCGAGGAGGGGTCGGCGCCGTACTGGCCGAGCTTCCAGGACGCGATCCGGGCGACCGAGGCCAGCGCGGCGTTGGAGGCGCCGGTGGAGGTGTACTCACCGAGCACCGCGATGCCGGTGGACTCCCGGTTCCAGCCGTAGGTGTGCGCGCCGAGCACGGGCAGGTCGACGCCGCCCTTGCGGCCCTCGAAGATCGTGCCGCACTTGTCGACCAGGAAGTTGTAGCCGATGTCGTTCCAGCCGTTGGTCTTCGTGTGGTACGCGTAGATGCCGCGCACGATCGACGCCGAGTCGGCGCACGAGTACGTGTTGGACCCGTCCGTGTGGTGGACGAAGACGGCCTTCACGTCGGCGTTGTACTCCGACGGGTCGGGGCTGAGCGACTCGTCGGCGCCCCAGCCGACGCGCGAGACGATCGGCGGCTGCGGCACACTGGACGGCGGCGCGGTGGGCCTGGTGGGCGAAGGGCTCACGGACGCGCTCGGGGACGTGCTCGCCGAGGTGGAGGCCGACGCGGACGCCGGAGCGGAGTCACTCGGAGACGCCGACGCACTGTCCGACGGCGACGCGCTGTCCGACGGCGAGGTGCTGTCGCTCGGGGAGACGGAGTCGGTGGGCGACGCGCTCGGGTCGGCGACGGTCCCCGCCACATACCCGGCCGGCTCGGCCTTCGTCTCGGCCTCGGTCACCACTCCGGGGTCGACCAGGTTGACCTTGAGCCCCTTGGGCAGGGCGGAGGCGACGGAGCCGTTCTTGCGGACGACCTGCACCTGGACGCCGTCGGAGGGGCCGACCCACAGCGGCTCGGACGCGCCGTGGGCGGCGGCTCGTGCCGTCGGGTCCTCCAGCGGGTCGACGTTCACCTCAAGGTCCTGCCAGGCCGACCACTCGCCGGTCTTCAGGCTGTGGGTGCGCACCTGGGCCGTCCCGTGCAGCCGCTCGGCGGCACGCGTCCAGGAGACGCCGAGCATCGAGAACTGCTCGGTGTCCGTGCGCGGCAGCTCCCGCTTGTCGTTCCCGGTGCCCTTCAGCGCCAGGTCAAAAACCTTCACCGGCCTCTTGGCCCGGCCCGCCGCGCCGGTATCGCCGGACGGGCTGGCGACCGCGTAGGTCACCACGCCTCCGGCTCCGAGGACCACGGCACCCAGCGTCAGCCAGGCCCGTCGCTTCATGCTCAGCGGTCTGTACGCATGCGACGTACGACGGCTCACGACGTATCCACCCCCATAGAAGGCCGGCAGAAGGCCGGCGGGAAAGTCACGTGGGGCACACCTGTCACAGAGGTTGCCGCTTCTATCAGCGCTTCCCGAGCTACGGATGTCACGGAAAGGCGGCCAGATGTGGTGCAGACCACTTCCTTCGTCGGAGTGCGGGCGTCGCCTGTGGGAACTGGTTCCCCGCGCATCGCTCCCCGTGTGACGTCTGTGGCGACGTGTGCGCTGTACCTGGCGGACCGGTCGAACCGGTCCCGTGGTGTTCGCTCGCCCCCCTGAGCGGATGCGCACGCAGGGAACCGGGCAGACGCGATCCCCCCGTCGTCTGCCCGGCCCGGCGCCCGCACAGGCAGGCCGAGACACGAGAGTGGACGCCGATGTCCCAGGCGGCGGTGAGCGGGTCAGGCGCGTGGGTAGCGGGTCAGCCAGCCCGGTGACGCCCCGGCGGGGCCGTGCAGGGCGGGCCCCTGGGTCATTTCCATGGCGAAGTCGTCGGCCAGTTCCAGGATGGTCGGGCGGCCCTCCAGCTCGGCGAGCCAGGCCGGGGGGAGTGCCGTTTCGCCGTGGAGGGCGCCGAGGAGGCCGCCGGTGATGGCGCCGGCCGCGGCGGAGGGTCCGCTCTGGTTGACGGCGAGGCAGAGCCCGTGGCGTACGTCCTCGCAGACCAGGGCGCAGTAGACGGACGCGGCCAGGAGACCGTCCGCGGTGCCGTCGCCGGCCAGTTCCTCCACCCTCGCCGGGCTCGGCAGGCCCTGCCGTACCGCACCCAGCGCGTGCTGCAGCGCGTCGGCGAGGGGCTGGTGGCCGGGGCGGGCGGAAAGCAGGGAGAGGGTGCGCTGGACGGCGGCGTCGAGGCTCTCACCGCGGGCGAGGGCGTGCACGATGACGGCGTAGGCGCCGGCGGAGAGACAGGCCAGGGGGTGGCCGTGGGTCTGTGCCGCGCACTCCACCGCGAGCTGGAGGACGAGTTGGGGCTCCCAGCCGACGAGGAGGCCGAAGGGGGCGGAGCGGGCCACGGCCTCGGGGCCGAGTTCGCCGGGGTTCTTGGGGGACTCCAGCGTGCCCATGGTGTCGTCGCCGAAGCCGATGAGGAGGGACCGGGCCGGGTCGCGGCGGGCGTACAGCCACTCCTCGCGGGCCAGCCAGCCGTCGTCCTTGCGGCGTTCGTCGGGGCCCCAGTCCCGCTGGGTGGCCGCCCAGCGCAGATACGCCCGGTGCAGATCCGTCGGCGGATGCCAGGCCCCGGTGTCGCGTCGCACCTGCGCACGGATCAGCCCGTCCACGGTGAAGAGGGTGAGCTGGGTGTGGTGCGTGACCGTACCGCGCCGCCCGTGCCCGAAAGCGAGGTCGAGCAGGCCCTCCGCGCCGTACGCCGAGCGGATCTCCTCGAGGTCCAGCGCGTCGGCCGGCCCGCCCAGCGCGTCCCCGACGGCGGTGCCGAGCAGGGTGCCGCGCACGCGGCTACGGAAGTCCTGTTGCTCGGAGCGGCCCCAGACCGCGCCGGTTGTCGCACTCACCCAGACCTCCTACGGCACCGTCCGCACGTACGACGTCAGCACTGTAATCGACCGGGGTCGATCAATTCACGGGGGCAAATCCGCCCCGCTGGGTCATTCCCGTACAGCTATGAGCGCTTCGCCCTCGCGGGAGAGGGGAGGGAGGAAGGGGTGAGGAGGGGGGAGGAGAGGAGGAGGAAGGGGGGACTGATGCCAGGGCGTCAGGAGCTCGCCTCCGCCTCGGCAGCCTCCCGGATCCTGCGGATCTCCTCGATGGCGGCCGTCGGGTCCCGCTCCCCCGTATCCACCACGCGCTCCAGTTCCCGCAGGCGGGCTGCGCGTTCGGGATGCCCCTCGATGGCAACGAACACGGCCCAGGAATGCACGAAGGCACGCAGCGGCGCGAGGCTCTGGGTCTGGAGGGCGTTCGTCGCGGCTTCGAAAAGATGCTGGGTGAGAGCGGGCATCGAGCTCGGCGCGATGCGCGTGACCTCGGTCCGCAGGGCGTCCGGCGTCGGATCGGACACGGAAGCCGTCAGGCCTTGGGCAGGAAGCCGTGGTTCCGCAGCTCCTGGACGGCGGCGGCGATCTCGAACTCGCTCTCCGGGAGCTGTCCCGCCAACGCCGCGACGCTGATGGGAGCCCCTTCGGGCAACGACCGGATAAGGACCCCGACGCCGATCGCCATGAGGGACAGCTCCGGGTGCAGGGCGAGATCTTCATGCCCCGCGAAGACGCGTGCCTTGGGCGTGGTCCGGTACCTGAAGTCCCGGGGACGGTAACCGTAGGTCATCTTGGAGGTACTCCTCTCCTGAGGGGGCATGGTGGCCGGTCAAGCTGCTTTCCCAGCCAGTGCTCGGCAGTCGCGGCAGCGCCCGGGACGAGCGGATCTGAACGCCCGGTCGCAGCCGTCGCAGGTCTGGAGCGGATCACGGCGGGGCGGTGCGGGCGTGTCGCGCGGAACACGAGCCGGGGTCGGCAGATGGGGAGGCAGTTGCGCGGTGAGGCGATGGGCCAGGAAGGCGGCCGGATGCTTGATCTCCCCTCGTGGCAGGCCCTCTGTGAGCGCGCGTACGACGGCTGTGGGCGGGACACCCCGATCCAGCCACCTGGACACGAACGATGCCAGGCGCTGTACGTCCCGCTCGCTGAGGATCAGCCGGGAGTCGTACGCCCGGAGCCCGGCCAGCAGCTCGGCGGCCTTGCCCGACGGCGTAGGCGCGGGCGTCTTCGGCGGGGTGGAGGCGAGGGCGGGGGCGGTTGCCTCAGGGGCTCGGGCGGCTTCGCGCATCGCGAGACGCGGCCTGTTGTACGCGTACGTCCGGGTCACCACCTGGCCGGACGGAAGGCGCTCCCTCTCGCGCAGATGAAACCCGTACTTCTCCAGCTCGCGCAGGGCTGCCGCGATCCTGATCTCTCCCTCGGGCAACCGCGCCGCCAGGTCCTTGATACCGACCGAGGCTCCCTCGGGCAGCGACTGGATGTAGGACCCGACGCCCCTCGCGAAGACGGACAACTCCGGGTGCTGGAGCAGCTCGTTGCTGAGCACGGTGAAGTTGGCGTCGAGGGGTTCCTTCACATGGGTGACGCCGTAGTGGGAACGGGCGGACTTCGGGTGCGCGGGCGCGTTACGCTGCTTGCTAGTCATCGGGAAGCGTCTTCTTCCTCGGTGATCAGGCCCTCGCAGTGGGATGCCAGTCCCGGCGGGGGCCGATGCATGTGTGGACGTGTTGTCGTCGCCGACGCTGCACCACAACTGCCCCGCCACGCCAGCCGCGTTGGGCATATTCACTCCGGGGAGTGATCGACGGGGGCGGTGGGGGTGGGGTTGGTTCTTTCCCCGGTTCTTTGGTCTTTGACGTCGCGCCCGACCGGGTCGTGGCCCACCGCGACCCGGTGCGAGTCCGGTCCACGGCGGGCCCCGGCGTCCGCCGACTTCACCGGGTCGTGGGCACCCGGGACCCGGTCGCACGTCGGATTTCTCGTTCCGGTCACCCGACACTCCCGCCCCTCCCTACGCTGATGAGTGACGACCTAGTCGCGGAGGGTGAGCGTGGAGGACGAAGAGGCCGAGGCCGTGCTCAGGACGGTCGGGCGGCAGATCAAGGTGTGGCGGGAGGCCGCCGGACTCACACAGGGCGAGCTGGGCGCGCGGATCGGGTACGGCGCGGATCTGGTCTCGGCGGTGGAACGCGGAGTGCGGGTCCCTCAGACGGAGTTCCTGGACGCAGCCGATGAAGCGCTGGGTGCGGGCGGGAAGTTGTCCGCGATGAAGGAAGACGTGGTGAAGGCGAGGTACCCGAAGAACGTTCGGGACCTGACCAAGCTGGAGGACGAGGCCCTTGAGATGGGGGCTTACGTCAGCAACCACATCCACGGTCTGCTGCAGACAGCCGCGTACGCGCAGGCGGTGCACGCCTTGCGGCGGCCGGCGTACACCGAGGAGGAGATCGAGAGGCTGGTCGCGGCACGCATGGCACGCAAGGCCGTCTTCGATCGTGTGCCACGCCCGCTGATCACGTTCGTCCAGGAGGAGGTGACCCTACGACGTCCCGTCGGCGGCAAGGCCGTTCTACGTGAGCAGCTCGAACACCTCCTGGAAGTCGGCACGTTGCCGCACGTGGAGATCCAGGTGATGCCCACGGACCGTGAGGACCACGCGGGTCTGAGCGGGCCTATCCGGCTGCTGAAACTCCGGGGCGGGAAGACTGTGGGACACCTGGAAGTCCAGCTGCACAGCCGTCTGATCAGTGATCCCAGGGAAGTTCAGATCCTCGATATGCGCTATGGAATGATCCGGGCGCAGGCTCTCTCCCCCCGAGAGTCCCTCGCCTTCATCGAGAAAGTGCTGGGAGAAGAGACATGACCTCCACGCCGCTGGAGTGGTTCAAGAGCAGCTACAGCAGCGCCGACGGACCCGACTGCGTCGAAGTAGCCATATCCCCCGCCACCGTCCACATCCGCGACTCCAAGAACAAGGAAGCCGCCGAACTCGCCGTCAGGGGCTCCGCCTGGGCCGAGTTCGTGACGTTCGCGAGGCGCTGAGCCTCAGTCCCCGCGCGGGGCGCGGGGGGCGTCACGCACTGCGAAGAGCTCGGCGAGGGCGTCGGCGACGCGCTCGCCGCGCCCTCCCCCCTGCACCAGCGCCTGCGCCCACCGCCCCGTCGGCCTCATCCAGTCACCCCCGCATCTGGCCCATCTGAAGTACGACATAGGGGTGAGTACCAGATCGCCTTCTCCGAGCTCTCGAAGAATTCGAAGCGCGTTGCCGAAACACTCGACCAGACTCAGCGCGTACACATCACGCGCCAAGACGGTGAGGACCTGTACCTGACGACAGTGCGCCATGACCAGCAGCGCGAGGAGACGGCGGACATCACGGCTCGCCTTCTCGCCGCCCTCGTCCGCAGCAACGCCGGCGAGCGGGCCATACTGCGCGCACTCCCCTCGGTCTTCCCGTGGGTCCGCCACCTGTCGGCGGACGAGCTGAAGCAGCTCGTTACCGAACTCATCGACGCCACGCACGACGCGGCACAGTGGGACGTTCACGGCAATCTCCACCGGATCGTCGTCGAATGGCGCGCGACGGCACGTGTCCTCGCCGACCCCGAGATCGCCGCGCAGCTCACCCGGCGACTGCCGGACGAGGACCACGGCGAGGTGACCGCGCCGTGAGCCCGAAGCGTGGCGCCGACGCCGCTCCGCCCCCGACGGAACCACTCTGACGCAAAGCGATCGGGAGAACTCCCCTTCTGTCAGGGAGAATTCAGCAATGACCACCACCCCCACCCGCCACACCGGCCTCCCCCTGGCCGCCGGTGTGCTCACCGGCATCCTCGCCCTCTACATCACCCTCGTCGCCGTAGGGAACATCACCGACTTCGGGACGAACCAGCAGTTCGTACGGCATGTGCTCGCGATGGACACGACGTTCCGGGACGACGACCTGATGGGGCGGGCGATCACCGGGACCGGGCTCCAGGACGCCGCGTACGTCGCGATCATCGTGTGGGAGTCGGTGGCGGCGCTCGTACTGATCTGGGGGACCTGGCTGTGGGTGCGGGGCCGGGGCGACCGGGCCCGGCGGGCGTCCACCTACGGGCTGCTGATGCTGCTGACGCTCTTCGGCGCCGGGTTCATCGCCATCGGCGGGGAGTGGTTCGCCATGTGGCAGTCGAAGACCTGGAACGGGCTGGACGCGGCGACCCGGGTGTTCCTGCTGAGCGGGGTGGCCTTGATCGTCAACCAGCTGCCGGGCGGACGGGCCGAGTAGACCCGGTTATTCGACGACCGTCACCCGGGTGTCGAAGTCGCCGAAGGCCCACAGCGCGGCTCCGTCCTCCTTGTGGAGGCGGATGCCGCCTGTCTGCTTGCCGTTCGCGGGCGGCGGCGAGGAGCCGTCAATGGCGTTGGAGAAGCCTATGTCCACGCCCGACGCCGCGGTGAAGTACAGGATGTGCTCGATCGCCACCCCGTCGCTGCCGGTGGTGGCGGGCGTGCGGTTGATGACCGAGTAGCGGCCGGGCGGCGGGCTCACCGTGCCCGGCCACACCGTGAAGGTGCGCGTGGCCCTGCCGGTCGCGTCGACCAGCCACAGCCGCTTCTCGGCGAGGGAGTACACGATCCGGCGGCCGGTGCCCGAATGCTCGGGCACCGCGGGCGGAGCCGACTGCTGCGGGGTGGCGGAGGGGTGCGCCCCCGCCGATGCCGACGCGCTCGGCTTGACCGTCGCGGCCGTGGGATGCGGCCCGTGTTCCGCCTGGACGGCGAGGGCGACGACGGCGGCGGTCGCACCCACCGTCAGTCCGGAGACCCAGGCCCACGAGGGCAGTCGGGCAGCCACGGGTACGCATCTCCTCCGCTACGGGTCCCCCTTCTCAGAACTGGGGTCCGATCATCGTACTCAGTCCCGGCTCGGTCGAGGACCCGCAGCGGGTCTCAGTCCAGCACCGGCAGCAGGTCGGGCAGGTGCCCGTCCGAGGCCTGCGCCGCCCGCCGCCGCTCCTCGGACACCTCGCCGTAGAGGGTGGTGCGGGGCCTGGCGGGCCGGCCGGCGGCCTCCGCCACCGCGACCAGGTCCCGGACCGACTTGTACGAGCCGTACGACGAGCCCGCCATCCGCGAGATCGTCTCCTCCATGAGCGTGCCACCCAGGTCGTTCGCCCCGGAGCGGAGCATCTCCGCCGCCCCCTCCGCGCCCAGTTTGACCCAGCTTGTCTGGATGTTGGGGATGTACGGGTGCAGGAGGAGGCGAGCCATGGCCGTCACCGCTCGGTTGTCCCGCATGGTCGGACCCGGCCGCGCGATGCCCGCCAGGTACACCGGCGCGTTGGTGTGGATGAAGGGGAGTGTGACGAACTCCGTGAAGCCTCCCGTGCGCTGCTGGATCCCGGCCAGCGTGCGCAGGTGGCCCAGCCAGTGGCGGGGCTGGTCCACATGGCCGTACATCATCGTGGAGGAGGACCGGATGCCCAGCTCGTGGGCGGTCGTGATCACCTCGATCCAGGTGGCCGCGGGCAGCTTGCCCTTGGTCAGCACCCAGCGGACCTCGTCGTCCAGGATCTCCGCCGCCGTACCGGGGACGGAGTCCAGCCCCGCATCCTTCGCCGCTGACAGCCACTCCCGGACGGACATGCCGGTGCGGGTCGCGCCGTTCACCACCTCCATCGGCGAGAAGGCGTGGACGTGCATGCCGGGGACACGCTCCTTCACCGCCTTCGCGATGTCGAAGTACGCCGTGCCCGGCAGGTCCGGGTGGATCCCGCCCTGCATGCACACCTCGACCGCGCCCACGTCCCAGGCCTGCTGGGCCCGGTCGGCGACCTGCTCCAGGGAGAGCGTGTACGCGTCCGCGTCCGTCCTGCGCTGCGCGAAGGCGCAGAAGCGGCAGCCGGTGTAGCAGACGTTGGTGAAGTTGATGTTCCGCGTGACGATGTACGTCACGTCGTCGCCGACCGCCGACCTGCGCACGTCGTCCGCGACCCGGCACAGCGCGTCCAGCGCCGGTCCGTCCGCGTGGAACAGGGCCAGGGCCTCGGCGTCCGTGAGCTTCGTCGGGTCGTCGGCCGCCGTGCGCAGCGCCTGCCGTACGTCCGTGTCGATCCGCTCCGGCGCCATGCCGGGGGCCGCCGCCTCGCGCAGCGCCTCCCAGTCGCCGTAGACCTCGTCGAAGTCGTCGCGCCGGTCAAAGGTGCGGCCCTCGGTATCGATCGTCGCGTGCAGTTCCGTACGGCCGGAGGGCACGAACACCTCCTCCGGCTCCTGCCAGGGCAGTCCCTCCGGGAGCGCGTCGGGGCGGGCGAGGCCCGTCTCGGGGTCGGCGAGGGCGTCGACGTGCGGGCGCAGCCGCGGGTCCAGCCAGGGCTCGCCGCGTCGGACGAACTCCGGGTACACACAGAGGCGTTCGCGCAGTTCGAAGCCGGCGGCCCGGGAGCGCTCGGTGAGTTCCTCGATCTGCGGCCAGGGCCGTTCGGGGTTGACGTGGTCGATGGTGAGCGGCGACACCCCGCCCCAGTCGTCGATGCCGGCGCCGATCAGCCGTTCGTACTCGCTGTCCACGAGGTTCGGCGGGGCCTGCAGACAGGCGCTCGGGCCCATGATGTGCCGGGCGACGGCGATCGTGGCGACCAGGTCGTCCAGTTCGGCGTCCGGCATGCCGCGCATCGCCGTGTCGGGCTTGGCACGGAAGTTCTGGATGATCAGTTCCTGGATGCCGTGGTAGGCGCGGGAGACCTTGCGCAGCGCGAAGAGGGACTCGGCCCGCTCCTCGTAGGTCTCGCCGATCCCGATGAGGAGACCGGAGGTGAAGGGGACGGAGGAGCGGCCGGCGTCCTCCAGCACCCGCAGCCGCACGGCGGGTTCCTTGTCCGGGGAGCCGAAGTGGGGGCCGCCGGGCTCGGACCACAGGCGGGTGGCGGTCGTCTCCAGCATCATGCCCATGGAGGGCGCGACGGGCTTGAGCCGCTGGAAGTCCGTCCAGCTCATGACGCCCGGGTTGAGGTGGGGCAGCAGGCCGGTCTCCTCCAGGATGCGGATGGAGACGGCGCGGACGTAGGCGATGGTGTCGTCGTAGCCGTGCGCGTCCAGCCACTCGCGCGCTTCCGGCCAGCGGTCCTCGGGCTTGTCGCCGAGGGTGATGAGGGCTTCCTTGCAGCCGAGGGCGGCGCCCTTGCGGGCGATGTCCAGCACCTCGTCCGGGGACATGAACATCCCGTGTCCCGCCCGGCGCAGCTTGCCGGGAACGGTGACGAAGGTGCAGTAGTGGCACTTGTCCCGGCACAGCCGGGTGAGGGGGATGAAGACGCTCTTCGAGTAGGTGATGACACCGGGCCTGCCCGCCGCGTCCAGACCCGCGTCCCGCACCCGGGCGGCGGACGCGGCGAGGTCCGTCAGAGCCTCGCCGCGGGCCTGGAGGAGCACCGCGGCCTCGGCGACGTCGAGGGCGACGCCGTCCCGGGCGCGTTTGAGGGCGCGACGCATGGAGTTCTCGGTCGGGCCGGTTCCGGAGGTCGCGGAAGTCGTCATCTCTCGAGGATACGTTCGGGCTGATCAGGCCAGCGGGCTCCCTTCGCGCCTACAGGAAGCTCGCATAACCGTCCAGCGCGCGCAGCACCTCCGCTTCCCCCGCCGGCGGCAGCTGGAGCACGACCTCCTCGATGCCCAGTTCGGCGTAGTGGGCGAGTTTGCCCGGGGTCGGCAGGACCGCGTACGGGACGATCTGGAGCGCGGCCGGATCCCGGCCCGCGTCGGCCCAGACCGAGCGCAGCACCGGCAGGGACTCGCCGAGACCCCTGCCGCCGATGGGCAGCCAGCCGTCGGCGTACTCGGCGATGTGCGCGAACAGCTTCGGCCCGGCCGCCCCGCCGACGAGCGTGCGCGGGCCGGTGACCGGGCCGCGCGGCTTCTGCGCCGGCTTGGGGTGGGCGTGGCTCGCCCGTACGCTCCCGAACTCGCCTTCGTAGGAGGTCGGTTCTCCCGCCCACAGGGTCTGCATCAGCCGCATCCGGTCCCGGACCAGCTCCCGCCGCGTCCGCCAGTCCACACCGTGGTCGGCGGCCTCCTCCACGTTCCAGCCGTAGCCGAGGCCGAGCGTGAGACGGCCGTCGGAGAGGTGGTCGAGAGTGGCGATCTGCTTGGCGAGGGCGATGGGATCGTGCTGGGCGACGAGGGTGATGCCGGTGCCGAGCCCCAGGCGTTGGGTGACGGCGGCGGCCTGGGCGAGGGCGACGAAGGGGTCGAGAGTACGGCCGTACTCGCGGGGCAGGTCGCCTCCGGCGGGGTACGGGGTGGTGCGCTCGACGGGGATGTGGGTGTGCTCGGGGAGGTAGAGCCCGGCGAAACCGCGCTGCTCGAGTTCGCGGGCGAGGGGGGTGGGGGCGATGGTCTCGTCGGTGAGGAAGATCGTGACGGAGATGCGCATGGGGTATCTGTACCGAGGTTGGGCCCCGGTGTCGATACCGACTGGTCGGGATTGGGGCGCCTTTTGTGGGGAGGTGGTTCCCTGCTGTTGGCGGGTGCGGCGCCGGTTAACAGCGAGTGTGGGGTGTTCTTCGTTGTACTGCTAATTCTCCCCCTGCACCCGGACGTTGAAAACGATGTATCCACCGTTCTGCCCGAGGTAGCCGTCTTGGTTCTTGCCGAGCAGAGCACCTGTAGTGGTGAAGGAGGCGTCTCCCTTCAGCGGAGCACCGTCCTTCGGAGTATCCGCCGTGACCATCCGGGCGGAGCCTGCAACGTAGGTCAAGGTGATCTGATCGGGGCCGACGAAGTTACAAGACGACCAGACATCAGACGGCGCGGGCGGTACGACATTGGACGCCGAAAGATGAGCTTCAACGCCAACATTCGGCTTCGGCGTGGCGTCGGGTAGACCGATTCGAGCTTTGGCGTCGTGAAGCATAGCGAGAAGGTTCTCACCCGTGTCGGGGCTCGCCATCTGCGCGAGATTCGGTGCAACGTCATTATCGAAATACAGGGAGCACTCATAGGTGTGCCCGGGGTGCTCGATGACCTCGTTCGAGTAGTACGTCCCCTCCTGCGCGAGGTCACGACACCCAAAGAAGTTGCGCTCATCCCCGATGGTGGGGTGGTCAGTGATCGAATTGAATACCGGCGCGGCTGCGGGTGATTTCATCGTGTAGGTCTCACGGCGTGGCCCCCAACCGGTGGTGTTGTTGATCTCCCCGACAGGAGCGCCGCTGGGTGCCTCGGCCGTTGGATTGGTCGTCCCTGCCCGATTCCCCGGACGCGGGATGACACCGGTGTATATGAGCGCACCAACCGCGATTAGCGCCCCGACGCACATCACGGTGAGTACGACTTCATATGGGCGCAGTGGTCGGTAACGAGGGTTGCGGGGAGCTGCCGCCCTTCGCGACCAACGCATGACCGCCCGTACCTTGCCCCTGCGGCCGGCGTCTGTTTGATCGGCCGCTTCCACCGTCACGGCGTCGTCGCCCTGGTCGTCCTCGGGCAACGCGGGGAGAGCAGCCTTCAGGTCGATCGGTTCCGCGGGGGTGCAGGCGGCAGTCTGGTTCGCCTCGGCCAACTGCCGGGCGGCAGCCTCTTGAAACGAGGGGTTCTCAGCACGAGCGAGGATCAGGCTCGCGAGCACACGGAAGCCAGCCTCTTCATGACGTTCGTGCGTCTTGGTAGTGCCGCCCGTGAAGTAGGGCGGAGTTACTGAGCTGCCCGACTCACCGCACGCCCAGCTACGACGTTGAGTGAGGTTGCCGTGGTCTACCAGCGGCACGCCCTGGTCGTCGTCACCGATACCCAACGCCACACGCACCGCGCGTTGGACGAGTGGCTTCCTCAGTCGTGCGCTGACACCAGCCGAGGCCATGTTGAAGGTTGGCTCACCCATCCTTCCGATGAGGTCGCCGAGCACTTGAAGCGCCGCTTCTTCGTTACCCGGAGTCCCCAGCAGTTCGGTCAGGTGGCCTGCGCGGTAGTCGGCCAGCTTGACGGGTGTGGCCCCCTCCTCCCGCCGCAGGGCCTTGAACGCCTCCACCAGGTCGTCGACGTCGCTCACGGAGAACCCCCTCACCCAATGCATCGGTGCAGTTCAGCGCACCCGACAGCACTGGACACCACTGGACATTTTAAGTGTCGGCCTTCCTGGCGTGTACTGTCCGCCGTTCCCTGAACCACCGTTCTCAACAAGGTCGCAGGCATCAAGCCCGACACCGGAAGAGCAAGGAGAACGGAGCTATGGGCAGCAGCCTTGAACTGTTCGGGATGCCGGAGCGTGGCAGGCGACGCGGGAGCGCGTTGGAGCGCCAGCGCGAGAAGGTCGCGTCGCAGACCGAAGTCGACGTCTACAAGTTGCTGGGCGACGGCAAGAAGGAAGAAGTCAAGGCGATGATGCGCAAGCGTCTCGCCGAGGCCGGGATGGAGGACGTGACTGACGTCGCGAACCTCGCCCGTGAGTTGGCGGGACAAGACGCCTACCTCGCGTCCCTGTTGATCCCCATCGCCCAGGAGTACGCCCGGGTGACGGCACGCAGCGTCCACGACTTCGGACGTGGCCGGGGGTTCGAGTGAAGCTCGCCCTTGAACTGATTTTCGGCCTCATCGGCGTCGTCGTGGGCTTGGCCTTCCTCTTCTGGTGCATCGAGGAATGGTTGGAAGGCAGGCGCATCTCACGGAAATTCGGCCGCTGGAAGCCCTGGAGGCCGAAGCCCGCCGCCGTCACCAGAAGTACCAGGCAATCAAACAGCTTCGAGACACGGCGCGAACGGTGCGGCGTGAACGTGATCGGGGGTCGATGTGAAGCGCAAGACCTGGCCTAAGCCGCCTTCCCTCAAGTGCCAGACCGTGAAGTCCGTCTGCTACGGGCGGGGCTTCTCGCGGTGGACGCGCACGGGCTGCAAGGCCATCTGAGAACGACTCGTCTCGGGGAAGGCAGCCCAAAGGCCGAAGTCACCCCACCAACGCTAGAAGGGGCGTTCGCTGAGAGCGCCCCTTCCAGCCTCGATCTTTCGTGAGGGTCCGTCGACGGAGTCGGGGGACCTTTTCGGGTTTCGGGGCGGTTGGTGAGCAGGCCGGTGGCCCGACTGTCGTGTCGGGTGGGTGCCGGGTTCCACTGCCCGGGTCGGGTGGTGCTGTCGTCGGGACGGGAAGTTGGCTGGTCAGCCCGGGTTGGGCAGGAGTGCGCGTCGTTCGAGGGCGTCCGTGACCTCGTGGGTCCAGGGCCAGCGGCGGGCCAGGCGGAGGATTCTGCGACGGCCGGTGGTGACGAGTTGGCCAGCCGCAGTCCCCGCCCAGCGCGACCGCCAGAGCAAGGTCCACAAGGATCTTCCCAGGATCGTGGACGGCCCGCGGCTTGCGCCAGGACGCCAGGGCTATGGATATCGCCTGGTCAAGGCCGATCTTGCGGACCGTCTCCAGCAGCAGGACCGCACCGGCCTGCGAGACCACCTGCCGACCGTCTCCCTGGACACGGACACGCGGGTACGACGAGATAGGCTCTCTCACCTGGAAAGTGCTCTTTTCCTTGCAGCCAACAGGACCCTCAGCAAGTCCCATCGTTGCAGGTCAAGGGCACTTTCCGTGTTTCTGATCAACTCCTGGACAGCTCACCTCGTGAAAGCGCGAGGCTAACTTGGACGTGTGAGGACTGTGCGCGGCACTTTGGCCCCAGGTTCACCGGACTACGTCTATCTCCCCTGCGAAGTTCCGGCCGGCACCCGAGAGCTGCGCGTCTCCTACACGTACGACCGGCGGCCCGGCAACGCGCTCGACATCGGGCTCTTCGACGAGCGGGGCGTCGAGCTGGGCGGGCGGGGCTTTCGGGGCTGGTCGGGGGGTGCCCGTACGGAGTTCTTCGTCCGGGGGGATGAAGCGACCCCGGGTTATCTCCCCGGCCCGCTGAACCCCGGTACCTGGCACATCGCGCTGGGGCCGTACACGGTGGCGCCGGAGGGGCTGGCGTACGAGGTGACGGTGACGCTCGTGCCCGGGGAGGCCGGAAAGGCACCGGAGCCCGCCTATCCGCCGTCCCGGGTCGGCGGGCGGGGGCGGGACTGGTACCGGGGGGACTGTCACCTGCACTCCTGGCACTCCGACGGGCGCCGCACGCCGGGTGAGATCGCGGCGCTGGCCCGTGCGGCGGGGCTGGACTTCGTCAACAGCTCCGACCACAACACGAACGCCTCGCACGCCCACTGGGCCGACGCGGCGGGCGAGGACCTGCTCGTGCTGCTGGGCGAGGAGGTCACGACCAGGAACGGGCATGTGCTGGCCGTCGGCACCGACCCGGGCACGTTCGTCGACTGGCGGTACCGGGCGCGGGAGGACCGCTGGGGGCACTTCGCCCGCGAGATCCGCCGGGCCGGCGGGCTGGTCGTACCGGCCCATCCGTACGGCTCCTGCGTCGGCTGCTCCTGGAAGTTCGGGTTCGCGGAGGCGGACGCGGTCGAGGTGTGGAACGGGCCCTGGACTCCCGACGACGAGATGACCCTGGCCACCTGGGACGCCCGACTCGCCGTATCCGCACGGCGGAAGGGGTCCTGGCTCCCGGCCATGGGCAACAGTGACGCCCACCGCGCCCCCGATGCCGTCGGGCTGCCTCAGACGGTCGTCCTCGCCGTCGACCTCTCCCGGGACGCGATCCTGGCCGGTCTGCGCGCGGGCCGTTCGTACGTGGCCGAGTCGCGGCACGTGAACCTCATCTTCACCGCGACCGCCGAGGACGGCCGGCAGGCCGGGATCGGCGAGCGGCTGGGGGTCCCGGAGGACACCCCGGTGACCGTCCGCCTGGAGGTCTCCGGCGCCCACCGGTGCACAGCCCGCCTCGTGACCGACCAGGGCGTCCTGCTCACGAGCGGACCGCTGCCGGTGTCGGGGGAGGGCGTGGTCGAGTGGCGTACGACTCCGGCGCGTGCGGCCTACGTACGGGCGGAGCTGCGCCACGAGGCGGCGCTGGGGCCGGTGCCGGGCGCGATGGCCGCGTTCACCAACCCGGTGTTCCTGGGGACCCGTTGAGGACCGTGCGGGTCGCGCGGCGCAGGGCGACGATCCCGGCGACCGCGTCCCCGCGGAGCCTCCACCGCGTCCCCGCGGGCCGCTCGTGGTCGGCCGCGCTCACGAACCGGGCGTTCCCCGGGCGGGTTGCGGGAGTGTCAGCCGCCAGCGGGTCTCGCCGTCCTGTTGCTCGTCGGTGGGGGTGAGTCCCGCGCAGGTGGCGACGGCGGCGGAGGCGTGATGGGCCGGGTGGATGTGGGCGACGACCGTGTGCACCGGCTGGGTGCGCAGCCGGTCCACCAGCCCCCGTGCGGCCTCGGAAGCGATGCCCCGCCCCTGCCAGGGCAGCCCGACCACCCAGGCGATCTCGGCCGTGCCACCGGTCAGCGTGGCCTGGACGGTGCCCGTCAGGCAGTCCTCCTCCCGCAGGCGGATCACCCAGTTCAGCCAGGTGACGGCCGGGTCGGGCGAGCCCGCGGTGAGGCGGACGTAGCGGGCGCGCAGGGCCTCCAGGGGCTGCGGGGCGCCGCCGATGAAGGTGTGCAGGGCGGGGTCGGCCAGCACACCGGCCATCTCCTCCGCGTGCGCGGGCCGCAGCGGCAGCAACGTCAGCCGCTCGGTGTCCACCGTTTCCCCAGGCGTGAAGCGCACGGGCGTACCGTCTCCCCCGTCGGACTGTTCGATCCCTCGAACCACCCAGCATGCAGGAGGCAGCGCCCTCATGTCGTCCCGCTCCGCCGAGTTCAAGCACCGCGTGGTCACGCGATTCCAGCGCTACCTCGCCAACCCCCTCAACCGGCGCCTGCCGTTCCAGGTGCTGCTGGAGACGACCGGCCGCACGTCCGGGCTGCCGCGGCAGACGCCGGTGGGCGGGCGGCGGGTCGGTGAATCCTTCTGGCTGGTCTCCGAGTTCGGCTACAAGTCGCAGTACGTGCGCAACATCCAGGCCGACCCGAAGGTGCGCGTCCGTATCGCCGGCCGCTGGCACCAGGGCACCGCGCACCTCCTCCCCGACGACGACCCGGTCGCCCGTCTGCGCTCGCTGCCCCGGTTCAACAGCGCGGCGGTACGGGCGTTCGGCAACGACCTGATGACCGTGCGGGTGGATCTGGAGGGCTGAGGGCGCTACCGCACCTGCATCGGCGGCGGCGCGGGACGGTCGACGCGGGGTGCGGAGCCTCACCTTCCGAAAGGGCGCATGAGGGGTGGCCTGGGCGCCGCGGCTGGCTAGGCTGCCCCTTCTGAACGATGGCCACAGCGCCGGGGTGCAGCAGCGCAGGGCGCGCTTACCGAGGGGGATTGAAGGACGCATGGCAGATCGCCGGACACTCCAGTTGCTCGACCACATGCGCCGGGGCATGCCGTTCGAGTTCGCGACCACGATGTCGACGATGAAGCGGCTCGCGACGCTGGTGTCCACCGCGGAGCTGTTCGGCTACCAGTACGCCGGGGCCCGGCAGGAGGTCTTCTCCATCAAGCTGCGCTTCACCCCCGACCTCAGCCCGCAGGCACAGGCACGCGCCGCGCAGTACTGGCCGTACGCACCGCAGGTGCCCGGGATCCCGCCGCAGACGCTGGAACTCGACAAGAAGCGCGTCCTGTTCGACCTGACCGGCAAGGCCGCGCTGCTGAGACGGCTGCCGGTCGTGGGGGTGGCCCTCTTCCTGGCGTCGCTCCGCTCACTCAGCTTCCTGGGCGACTCCGCGGGTCTCGCCCTCGGCTATTTGTGCGTCATGGTCGTCCTGGTCGGCGTCGGCATCTGGGTCAACTTCCTTCGTCACAGGAAGGCCGGCGTCTATCTCCAGACAGCGGGCTTCGTACGCCACGAGCCGTCCCCCGGCCAGGTCTTCTACCTCCCGCCGGGCTCCCAGCAGCAGTACTGGCAGCCGCAGCCTCCGCAGTACGGGCAGCAGTACGGGCAGCAGGCGCCCGGATACGGCCAACAGGTACCCGGTTACGGCGGCCAGTCCCAGCAGCCGCAGCCCCCATACGGCGCACCGCAGCACCAACAGCAGCCCCCTCAGTACGGGCAGCAGCAACCGCCGCAGTACGGCCCACAGGCGCAGCAGCACGGGCAGCAGTCGCCCTTCGGCGGCCCGCCGCCGCAGTAAAGGGGGAGGGGCGGCACCGGTCACCCCGGCCAGACGATCGCCTGCACCTCGCTGTACGCGTGGAGCGCGTACGAGCCGACGTCGCGGCCGACTCCGCTGCGCTTGAAGCCGCCGAACGGCGCCTCCATGTTGCGGCCGACCGTGTTGATCCCGACGCCGCCGGCGCGCAGGCGGCGGGCGACGCGGAAGGCGCGGGCCACGTCGCCCGACCAGACGTAGTCGATCAGGCCGTACTCGGAGTCGTCGGCGAGGGCCACGCCCTCGTCCTCCTCGTCGAAGGGGATGACCGCCACCACCGGGCCGAAGATCTCCTCCCGGGCCACGCGCATGTCGTTCGTGCAGTCGGCGAGGAGGGTGGGCGCGACGTAGAAGCCGCGTTCCAGGGGCGGGCGTTCGCCGCCGGTGACCACGTTCGCCCCTTCCTTGCGGCCCAGTTCGACGTACGACTCCACGCGCGCCCGGTGTTCGGCGGAGATGAGCGGGCCGACCACCGTGTCGGGCTCCCTCGGGTCCCCGATCTTCAACCGGCGTGCGTAGGCGGCCAGTTGCTCGACCAGGCGGTCGTACACGCCCCGCTGGGCCAGGACCCGGGTCGGGGCCGTGCAGATCTGGCCGCTGTAGAAGGAGAACGTCGTGCCGATGCCGGCGACGGCCGAGGCCAGGTCGGCGTCGTCGAAGACGAGCGCGGCGCCCTTGCCGCCCAGCTCCATCAGCTGGCGTCTCATGTCCCGCCCGCACACCTCGGCGATGCGCCGGCCGACGGCCGTGGACCCGGTGAAGCTGACCATGTCGACGTCGTCGCAGGCCACGACCTCCTCCCCCACGGCCACCGAGCGCCCCGAGACCACGTTCACCACGCCCGGCGGCGCCCCGGCCGCCTCCAGCGCCTCGGCCATCCGGTACACGGACAGCGGGTCCTGCGGGGCCGGCTTCACCACCACGGTGTTGCCCATGGCCAGCGCCGGCGCGACCTTGCCGGCCGGGTTGGCCCACGGGTTGTTGTACGAGGTGACGCACGTGACGACCCCGACGGGCTGCCGTACCGCGAGCGCGCCCATCACGCCCGCCTTCCCCATCGGGCCGGCCTCGTTGATCTGCGGGGCGATCGCCCACTCGGCGGGCTCCACCGTGGCGTACCGGCGGAAGCGGGCGGCGGCCACGCCGACCTGCATCGCCCGCGCCGTCCCGGTCGTCGCCCCGGTCTCGGCCCGCGCCAGCTCGGCGTACGGCACGAGCCGCTCGCGGATGATCTCCGCGGCCCGCCCGAGTATCGCCGCCCGCTCCTCCGGCCGGGTCCGCGACCAGCGCCCGAACGCCTCGCGCGCCGCCGCGCAGGCCTCCCGCGCCTGCTCCGGCGAGGCCTCCGGGGCGAGTCCGACGGTCTCCTCGGTGGCCGGATCGGTCACCGGGTGGAAGCCGGCGCCGGGCTCGACCCACTTCCCGCCGACGAACAGCCGCTGCTCCCGGCGCTCCCGCCGCACTTCGCTCACCTGGTGCTCACCGTCCCGGTGTCGCGCCCGGACCGCAGTACCCGGCCCGGCACGGCGCCGCTCACCACATCGTCGCGGATCGCCTCGACGCCGTTGACCCACACGGCCCGTATCCCGAGCGCCTTGGAGTCCAGCCGTGGACTGTCACCCGGCAGGTCGTGCACCAGGGTGGCCTGACCCGCGTCGATCCGCTCCGGGTCGAACAGCACCAGGTCCGCATGCCAGCCCTCCCTGATCCGGCCCCGCTCGCGCAGCCCGAACAGCCGCGCCGGGTCGTCCGTCAGCATCTTCACCGCCTGTTCAAGACCCACCAGCTTCCGACGGCGCAGACAGTCCCCGAGGAACCGGGTGGTGTAGGGCGCCCCGCACATCCGGTCCAGGTGGGCGCCCGCGTCCGAGCCGCCGAGCAGGACGTCCTCGTGCTGCCAGGTCTCGGCGCGCAGGGCCCAGGAGTCGGGGTCGTTGTCGGTCGGCATCGGCCAGAGGACCGTCCGGAGTTCGTCGTTCGCGCAGATCTCCACCAGGCAGGCGAAGGGGTCCAGGCCCCGCTCGGCGGCGATGTCCCGCACCACCCGCCCGGTCAGTCCCCGGTTGGCCTCGCTGTAGGTGTCCCCGATGACGTACCGCCCGAAGTCCGCGAGCCGCCGGAAGACCCCCGCTTCCTTGGACCGGGCGCGCCGCAGCATCTCGGCGCGGACCTCCGGGTCCCGCAGCCGCTCGATCCGCTCGGGAACGGGCAGCCCGAGGATCGGCCCCCACCCCGGGATCAGGTTCAGGGCGCAGAAGGTGCCCAGGGACATGTTCATCGGGGTCAGGATCGGCATGGTGAGCGCCACCACCCGCCCGCCCGCCTTGCGTGCCCGTTCGCTCGCGCTCAGCTGCCGGGGCACCCGCTCCGGCACGGCGGCGTCGATGGTGAGCACGTTCCAGTTGAGCGGCCGGCCCGCCGCCGCGCTCATCTCCACGAACAGATCGATCTCGGCGTCGCTGAACTGGTCCAGACACCCGGCCACGATCGCCTCGATCTGCGTCCCCTCGTGCTCGCCGACGGCCCGCGAGAGCGCCAGCAGCTCCTCGGGCCGGGCGTGCCGGGACGCGACCGGCTGTCCGTCCCCGTCGGAGTGCGTACTGGACTGGGTCGTGGAGAACCCCCACGCCCCCGCGTCCATGGCCTCGTGCAGCAGCTGGAGCATCTCCGCGAGCTGCTCCTGCGTCGGCTGCCCGCCCACCGCGTCCGGCCCCATCACGTGCCGGCGCAGCGCACAGTGCCCCACCATGAACCCCGCGTTGACCGCGATCCGCCCCTCCAGGGCGTCCAGATACTCCCCGAAGGAGTGCCAGTTCCAGGGCGCCCCCTCCTCCAGCGCGACCAGGGACATCCCCTCCACCTTGGACATCATCCGCCGCGTGTAGTCGGCGTCCTCGGGGCGGTCGGGGTTGAGCGGGGCGAGGGTGAACCCGCAGTTCCCGGCCGCGACCGTCGTCACCCCGTGGTTGAGGGACGGCGTGGCGTACGGGTCCCAGAAGAGCTGGGCGTCGTAGTGGGTGTGGGGGTCGACGAACCCGGGGGCGAGGACGAGGCCACGCGCGTCCTCGCTGGTGCGGGCTTCTTCGGTGATCTCTCCGATCGCGACGATACGACCGTCTCGTATCCCCACGTCGGCGACGAAGGCGGGCGCCCCGGTGCCGTCCACGACGGTGACGCCCTTGATGACATGATCGAGCACAGGGGGCTCCCTTTTCGACTCCGGGGTGCTGGCTTACCTAGGGGCGCGGGGCTGTATCGATATGCGGCTCCGCCGCGTGGGCGCGACAAGCCCCCACGCACCCGCACCCCGCAACGGCGATCAAGCAGCAGCCCGGAACCGCGTAGTGCGATGCACCGGATCCGTGTCGATCTTCGGAATCACGTGCTCCCCGATCAACCGGATCGTCTGCAGCGTCTCCTCCTTCGGCACCCCCACCGGCAATCCGAAGCTCAACTGGTCCGCCCCCGCCTGCTCCCACCGCTTGCACTGGCGCAGCACCTCGTCCGGGTCCCCGCAGATGAGCAGCTCCTCCTCCACGAGCAGTTCCACGAACTCCGGCGTGTACTGCGGCAGCGTCTCCGGCCACTCCGGGAACCCCTCCGGCCGGGGGAACGTGTCGTGGTACCGGAACACCAGCGAGGGCAGGTAGTGCAGCCCGCCGTTGACCGCGATGTCGATGGCCTCCGCGTGCGTGGGTGCGCAGATGGCGGTGGTCGTCACCATCACGTTGTCGTTGACGAAGTCCCCGACGGGTTCCGCGTTGACGACCGCCGTCTTGTACTGCTCCAGCACCCACTCCATGTCGGAGACCTTCTGAATGCTGAAGCCGAGGACGCCGAGGCCCTTCTTGGCGGCCATGGAGTAGGACGCGGGCGATCCGGCCGCGTACCACATCGCCGGGTGCGACTTCCCGTACGGCTTGGGGAGCACCTTGCGCGGCGGGAGCTGCCAGTGCTTGCCCTGGAAGCCGGTGTACTCGTCCTGGAGCCACATCTTCGGGAACTCGGCGATCGTCTCCTCCCAGATCTCCTTCGTGTAGTTCATGTCGGTGATCCCGGGGAGGAAGCCGAGGATCTCGTGGCTGCCGGCGCCCCGCCCGCTGCCGAACTCGAAGCGGCCCTCGCTGAGGTGGTCCAGCATGGCGACCTTCTCGGCGACCTTGACCGGGTGGTTGACCTGGGCGAGCGGGTTGAAGATCCCGGAGCCGAGGTGGATGCGGTCGGTGGCGTGGGCGAGGTAGCCGAGGAAGACGTCGTTGGCGGACAGGTGCGAGTACTCCTCCAGGAAGTGGTGCTCGGAGGCCCAGGCGTACTTGAAGCCGGACTTGTCCGCCTGGATGACGTACTCGGTCTCCTCCATCAGCGCCTTGTGCTCGGCCAGCGGGTCGGTCTCGGCGCGCTTGCCCACGTATCCCTGTACGAAGAGCCCGAATTCCACGGCGGTTCACCGTCCTCACGTTATCTGACACACCGTCAGGTTCTGTCTGGCCGACTGTCGCACCGGCCGCACCGGCCGTCAATAGCTGATGGACAGTCAGATGCCTGTCGGATGTAGGTCAGATGATGCTGACCCCGGCCAGCCAGCCTCCGTCGATCACGAACGGCTGCCCGGTGATGTACGACGAGTCGTCCGAGGTGAGGAAGAGGGCCAGCCGGGCCACCTCCTCCGGCTGCCCCACCCGCCCGAGCGGCACGAGCTTGCGGTACAGCTCGTCCAGGGCCCGGCTCGTCTCCGCCGGGTCGGCGTCCGGGTCGAGGCGGCCCGGGTTCGACATCGCCGTGTCGATCGCGCCCGGACAGACCGCGTTGACCCGGATCCGCCGGCCCGCCAGCTCCAGCGCGGCCACCCGGGTCAGCCCGAGAACCGCGTGCTTGGTGGCGACGTACGTGCCCACCGCCGCCATGCCGGTGAGCGCCGTGTAGGAGGCGGTGTTGACGATCGTGCCCCCGTCCTCCAGCTCCGGTGCCACGGTCTTCATGCCCAGGAAGCAGCCGACCTGGTTGACCTGCACCACCTGCATGAACTCGTCGAGCGGGGTGTCCACGAGGGCGTTGAAGCGCAGGATGCCCGCGTTGTTGACCAGCCCGTCGATGCGCCCGTACGCCGCTTTGACCGCCGCGACGGCCTCCCGCCAGCCGTCCTCGGTGCCGACGTCGAGGTGGACGTAGAGGGCCCCGATCTCCTTGGCCAGGGCCTCCCCCTGGTCGTCCAGCACGTCCGCGACGACGACCCGCGCGCCCTCCTCGCGGAACAGCCGTGCCTCCTGCTCGCCCTGCCCGCGCGCCGCCCCGGTGATGACGACGACCCGTCCGTCCAGCTTGCCCATGACGTCCTCCTCAGTTCAGCCGGGGTGCGACCTCGGCCCCGAACACGGCGATCTGGTCGATGAGTTCGCTGCGGCTCCGGCTGCGGAACCGCACCTGGATCTGGTCCACGCCCATCGCGCGGTAGGCCCGCAGCGACTCGGCGATCTCCTGCGCCGGCCCGGCCAGGGTGCTCCGCCCGACCTCCCAGCCGGCCCGGCCGACGTACAGCGGCTCGGTGATGGCGCCGATCGTGCAGGGCGCCTCGATGCCCGCCTCGGCGCGGATGCGCCGCAGCCTGTCGATCTGGGCGGGCAGCCGGTCCCGGGGATCCCCCTGCGGCAGCCAGCCGTCGCCCTTCAACGCGGCCCGGCGTACGGCGGCGGGAGAGGAGCCGCCCACCCAGAGGGGGACGTGCTCCTGGGCGGGCCGGGGGCGCTGGCCGAGGCCCTCGAAGTCGAAGAGCTTACCGTGGTGTTCGGGGAACTCCTCCGGCCCGAGGGCGGCCCGCAGCGCGTCGATCGTCTCGTCGAGGACGGCCCCGCGCCGCTCGAAGTCCACGCCGAGCGCCTCGAACTCCTCCCGCACGTGCCCGGCCCCGACCCCCAGGATCAGCCGGCCGCCGGACAGCTGGTCGAGGGTGGCGTACTGCTTGGCGGTGAGCAGCGGGTGGCGCAGTCCGACGACGGCCACGTGGCTGAGCAGCCGGACGCGCTCGGTCACGGCGGCGAGGTGGGCGAGGGTGGCGACCGGGTCGTACCAGACCGTGCTCATCGCCGCGACCAGCCGGCGCGGGACGCCGACGTGGTCGCAGGAGGCGAGGTAGTCGAACCCGGCGCGGTCCACGGCCCGCGCGATCTCGACGAGGTCGGCGGGCCCGGCGGCGGTCTCCCAGTCCTCGGTGTAGAGGGTGCTCTGGGACTGCACGGGCAGCTGGATGCCGTACGTGAGGCTCACCGGGGACTCCACAGGGCTCACCGGGGGCTCCACAGGCCGTCCGGGGTCAGCCCCAGCAGCTCGATCGCGTTCCCCCGGACGATCCGCTCGACCACGTCGGGCGTCAGATGCCCCATCTGGGACTCGCCGACCTCCCTGGACTTCGGCCAGGTGGAGTCGGAGTGCGGGTAGTCGGTCTCGTACAGGACGTTGCCGACGCCGATGGAGTCGAGGTTCCTGAGGCCGAAGGCGTCGTCGAAGAAGCAGCCGTAGACGTGCTCGGCGAACAGCTCGGACGGCGGCCGGTGAACCTTGTCGGCGACGCCGCCCCAGCCCCGGTTCTCCTCCCAGACCACGTCCGCGCGCTCCAGGATGTACGGGATCCAGCCGATCTGCCCCTCGGCGTACATGATCCGCAGGTTCGGGAAGCGCTCGAACTTGCCGCTCATCAGCCAGTCGACCATCGAGAAGCAGCAGTTGGCGAAGGTGATGGTGGAGCCGACGGCGGGCGGGGCGTCGGCGGAGGTGGACGGCATCCGGCTGCTGGAGCCGATGTGCATGGCGACGACCGTGCCGGTCTCGTCGCAGGCCGCGAGGAACGGGTCCCAGTCGTCGCCGTGGACGGACGGCAGGCCCAGGTGCGGGGGTATCTCGGAGAAGGCGACGGCCCGCACCCCGCGTTCGGCGTTGCGCCGCACTTCCGCCGCCGCCAGCTCGGCGTCCCACAGCGGGACGATGGTGAGAGGGATCAGCCGGCCCCGCGCCTTCGGGCCGCACCACTCCTCGACCATCCAGTCGTTGTAGGCGCGCACGCACAGCAGACCCAGCTCCTTGTCGCGGGCCTCGGTGAAGGTCTGGCCGCAGAAGCGGGGGAAGGTCGGGAAGCACAGGGCGGACTGGACGTGGTTGACGTCCATGTCGGCGAGGCGCTGCGGGACGTCGTACGAGCCCGGCCGCATCTGCTCGTACGTGATGACTTCGAGCTTGATGTCGTCCCTGCTGTAGCCGACGGCGGTGTCGAGGCGGGTGAGGGGGCGGCGCAGGTCCTCGTAGACCCACCAGTCGCCGAGCGGGCCGTCGTCGCCCGGTTCGCCCATGACGGGCTTGAACCGCCCGCCCAGGAAGGTCATTTCCTTCAGAGGTGCGCGGACGATGCGCGGACCGGTGTCCAGGTACCGCTTGGGAAGCCGGTCCTGCCACACCGTGGCGGGCTCAACGGTGTGGTCGTCGACCGAGATGATCAGGGGGAAGGGCGCTGTCGTCGAGGTCTCCATGAGCCTCACGGTAGCGCTGATCTGACGGACCGTCAGCTACTGTTTCGGAGGTTCGGGGCGCGGAGAGAGTGTGAGGGCCTTGTGCACTCCCCTGCGCCGCGCTGTGATCGGCGTCTCCCACGGCTGACGCAACCGCCGTGAACAAGGCAAACTGACGGAGTTGTTCGGAATGCCTAGGGGGCGAACGGATGGACGGTGGGCCGCGAGTACCACGGCAGCGGCGCTCCGGCACCGCGGCTGTCGCGGAGCCGGTCGCGTCGCGCTTCAGCGTGCTCGGTCCGGTGCGTGCCTGGCGTGACGGGGAGCCGCTCAACACCGGCTCCCCGCAGCAGCGCGCCCTGCTGGCCGCCCTGCTGCTGCGCGAGGGCCGTACGGCGACGGCGCCGGAGCTGATCGACGCCCTCTGGGGCATCGAGCCACCGTCCCAGGCGCTGGCGGCCCTGCGGACGTACGCGTCCCGGCTGCGGAAGATCCTGGACCCCGGGGTCCTGGTCAGCGAGTCCGGCGGGTACGCGGTGCGCGGTCTCGACGAGGGCGCGCTGGACCTCGCGATCGCGCAGGAACTGGCGGCGGAGGCGGAGAAGGCGCGCGGGGCCGGTGACCTGCACCGGGCCCGTTCGGTGCTCGGCCAGGCCCTGGACCTCTGGGACGGCGAGCCGCTGGCGGGCGTCCCCGGCCCCTACGCGGAGGCTCAGCGGGCCCGGCTGGAGGAGTGGCGGCTGGGGCTGCTGGAGTCCCGCCTCGACATGGACCTCGAACAGGGCTGCCACGCGGAGGCGGTCTCGGAACTGACGGCTCTCACCGCGGCCCACCCTCTGCGGGAGCGCCTGCGCGAGCTGCTGATGCTCGCCCTGTACCGCAGCGGCCGCCAGGCGGAGGCACTGGCGGTCTACGCCGACACCCGCCGCCTCCTCGCCGAGGAACTCGGCGTGGACCCGCGCTCCGGCCTGCGCGAGCTGCAACAGCGCATCCTCCAGGCGGACCCGGCCCTCGCGGAGCCCTCGGCGCCGGCGGCGGAACCCCCCGTGGTCCAGGTACGCCCCGCCCAACTCCCCGCTTCCGTCCCCGACTTCACCGGCCGCACCTCCTTCGTCTCCGAGCTGAGTGACGTACTGGCCTCGGCGTCGGAGGCCGAGGGCCGCGTCATGGCCGTGTCCGCGCTGGCCGGCATCGGCGGCGTCGGCAAGACGACCCTGGCGGTCCACGTCGCCCACCGGGCCCGCACCGCCTTCCCGGACGGCCAGCTGTACGTGGACCTCCAGGGGGCGGGACCGCGTCCCGCGGAACCGGAGACGGTCCTGGGCTCGTTCCTGCGTGCCCTGGGCACGGCCGACTCCGCGATCCCCGACTCGCTGGAGGAACGGGCGGCCCTGTACCGCTCGGTGCTGGACGGCCGCCGGATCCTGGTCCTGCTGGACAACGCGAAGGACGCCGCCCAGGTACGACCGCTGCTCCCCGGCACCGAGGGGTGCGCGGCGCTGGTCACCTCCCGCGTCCGGATGGTCGACCTGGCCGGGGCCCACCTCGTCGACCTGGACGTCATGTCCCCGGACGAGGCTCTGGCGCTGTTCACGAAGATCGTGGGCCAGGAGCGGGTGGCCGCCGAACGCGAGGCCGCCCTCGACGTCGTCGCCGCCTGCGGCTTCCTCCCCCTGGCCATCCGCATCGCCGCCTCCCGGCTGGCGGCGCGCCGCACCTGGACGGTCTCGGTCCTGGCGGCCAAGCTGGCGGACGAGCGTCGCAGGCTGGACGAGTTGCAGGCCGGCGACCTGGCGGTCAAGGCCACATTCGAACTGGGCTACGGCCAGCTGGAGCCCGCCCAGGCCCGCGCCTTCCGCCTGCTGGGCCTGGCCGACGGCCCCGACATGTCACTGGCGGCCGCAGCGGCCGCCCTGGACCTGCCGCTGGAGGACACGGAGGACCTCCTGGAGTCCCTGGTCGACACCTCCCTCCTGGAATCCGCCGCTCCGGGCCGCTACCGCTTCCACGACCTGGTCCGCCTCTACGCCCGCGCCTGCGCGGAACGCGACGAACACCCGCCGAGCGAGCGGGGCGCGGCGATGTCGCGGCTGCTGGACTTCTATCTGGCGACCGCGGCGGGCGGCTACCTGATCGAGCGTCCGGGCGACCGGCTGGTGGATCACCTGGAGCCGACGGAGTACCCCGGGCTGTCCTTCGAGAACCGGCACAAGGCCCAGGACTGGCTGTACGCGGAGGCCGTCTGCCTGCTCGCGTGCGTACGCCAGTCGACCCGGCCCGATCAGCTCAGGCGCGCGGTGGACCTGCTGTGGGCCGCCATCGACCTGGCCGAGTCGGGGGCCAACTCCCGGGAGTACGAGGCGACCGGAAGCGCCGTCCGCGCGGCCGCCGAAGCCTTGGGCGACCAACAGGCGCAGGCCCGCGCCCTGGTGACGCTGGCCAACGGCCACCACTTGTCCGGCCGCTTCGAGCTGGCGGACGAGGAGGCGGCCCGGGCCATACGGCTGGCCGAGCTGGCGGGGGACCCCCTGCCCCAGTGCTGGGCGTCCAACATGGTCGGGATCATCGCGCTGTACCAGGGCCGGCACGAGGCCGGTGAGAGGCATCTGACCCGGGCCATCGAGAGCTTCCGGTCCGCCGGAGACCGGCCCGGCGAGGCCAGCGCCCTGTGCAACCTCTCGCGGATCCACCTGGCGATGGGCCGTACCGCCAGCGCGGTGTCCCTGGCCCAGCAGGGCACGGACATGTACGACGACATGGGCCACGCGTTCAAGGGCGCCAACGGGCGGTACGCGCTGGGCCTCGCGCTCACGCAGAGCGGGCAGCTCGACCAGGCCGCCGAACGTCTCGAGGAGGCCCACGAGGTGTTCCGGGACAGCCGGCAGCGCCTGTGGGAGGGCATGACGCTCTTCCGCCTCGCCGAGGTCGACCTCGCCGCCCGGCGCCTGGCACAGGCGGCGACGTACGCGGAATCGGCGCTGACCCTCCTGCGTGGGATCGGCGGCGAATGGCGGCGCGGCCAGGTGCTCACTGCGCTCGGGCGGGCCCTGAGCGGCATCGGGCAGAGCGGTCGCGCGCAGGTCTGTCTGCAGGAGGCCCTGGGCATCTTCGAGGCGCTGGGCACGCCGGAGGCCGACGAGGTGCGGGCGCTGCTCGAGCCGCGCGCGGTCGCCTGAGCGCGGCCTCCTGCGCGTTCATCGTTCGTTTATCGCCGCACGGCACCATCAGTGGTGTCGATCCGTCGCGCTGGGGGGCAGAGCGGACGTCAAGTGGCCGCACTTTATGGTGTACCGGCCCAGAAATGCCCGTCCGGCAGCCCTCGGGGGAGCTGCCGGGCGGGCCTTTCCGACCCGACGCACAGAAACATCAGGGGAGCACTCATGAGCGACGCCAAGAAGACCGACCACGCGGAGACCTCGGCCGACGAGGTGACCACGCTGAACAGCCACGCCACCAGCGAGCCCATCAAGCCCGTCACCGCCCTGGGCGCCGGCGAGACCGGCACCATCGCCACGCCGGACAACAGCCACGCCACGGACGAGAAGGCCTGACCGGACTTTCCGACCGACGGGGGAGTCGGCCGCGGCGGCACCGAGGGGGAGCCGCCGCGGCCGCGGCATGTCCGGACGGCACCGCGGCCTCGGCCCGGCGCCGGTTCACCGCCCCCGCAACTCCCCCTTCACCACCTTCCCGCTCGCGTTCCGCGGCAGCTCCCCCACGAACTCCACCGCTCTCGGCACCTTGTAGTTGGCCATCTCGCGGCGGGACCAGGCGATCAGGTCGTCGGAGGTCAGGACCGAGTCCGGCCGGCGCACCACGAACGCCTTGCCGACCTCCCCCAGCCGCGCGTCCGGGACGCCGATCACCGCCACGTCCGCCACGTCCGGGTGCACGCCGAGGAGTTGCTCTATCTCGGCCGGGTACGCGTTGAAGCCGCCGACGATGAACATGTCCTTGAGGCGGTCGGTGATACGGAGGTTGCCGGCCTCGTCCAGGACGCCGATGTCGCCGGTGCCGAGCCAGCCGTCCGGGGAGATCGTCTCCGCGGTGGCCGCCGGGTCCTCGAAGTAGCCCCGCATGACGTTGAAGCCCCGGACCCGCACTTCACCAGGGGTGCCGGGTGGTACCGGGGTGCCGTCGGCGGCGGTCACCTTCACCTCCGTGCCCGGGATCGCCCGGCCGGAGGTGGTGGAGATGACGGACGGGTCGTCGCCGCGGCGGCACATCGTGACGAAGCCGCTGGCCTCGGAGAGGCCGTAGGCGGTGAGGACGGTGTCGATGCCGAGTTCGCCGTGCAGGCGCTCCACCAGCCGCAACGGCACCACCGCCGCGCCCGTCACCACCAGGCGCAGGGCGGAGAGGTCGTGGGCGGCGCGGGAGGGGTGGTCGAGGAGGGACTGGTGGAGGGTGGGCGGGCCCGGCAGGACCGACACCCGTTCCGCCGCGATGTTCGCCAGTGCCGTGTCCACGTTGAACACCGGTTGCGGGATCATCGTCGCCCCGCGCATCAGGCAGGCGATCACGCCGGCCTTGTAGCCGAAGGTGTGGAAGAAGGGGTTGACGATGAGGTAGCGGTCCGTGCTGCGCAGGCCCGCCAGGTCGGCCCAGATCGCGTAGGCCGTCAGCGTCTGTTCGTGGGTGATCATCGCACCCTTGGGGCGGCCGGTCGTCCCCGAGGTGAAGATGATGTCGGAGAGGTCAGGCCCGGCCAATTCGTCTGCACGCGCACGGACTTCGGACTCCGCCACCCCCTCCCCGCCCGCCAGGAAGTCCTTCCACGTGAGGAAGTCCTGCGGGGCGTCGTCCGAGAGGACCACGATCCGTTCCAGGGCGGGAAGCCCTGGCAGCGGGGCCGGGCCCGCCGGGACGCCCTCCCCCGCCGCGCGCCGGAGCGAGGCCACGTACGAGGTGCCGAGGAAGGTGCCCGTCACGAACAGCAGCCGGACCCCGCTCCTGCGCAGCACGTCCGCCGCCTCCGCCCCCTTGAAGCGGGTGTTGAGCGGCACCAGGACCGCGCCCGCCGTCACCGCGCCCAGTGCCGCGACCATCCAGTCGAGGGAGTTGGGGGCCCAGACGGCCACCCGGTCGCCGAGCCGTACCCCGCTCGCGAGGCAGGCGGCGGCCGCGCGCTCGACGCGGGCGCCGAGTTCGGCGTACGTGATCCTCGTACGGCCGTCGACCACCGCCTCGGTGTCCGCGTACCGCTCGGCCGACCATCGCACCAGGCGGGGGATGGTGCGCCATTCGCCCCAGTCGTTCACAGCTGGCCTCCCCTGCGCACGCGTAGCTGACTGACCGTCAGATTAGCTGTAACCTGACGGCCTGTCAGCACAGGAGGGGTGGGTGGATGTGACATGGCCGGACCTGGGTTGAAGGACGCGACCGCCATCGTCGGGATCGGACAGACTCCTTTCGCCAAGCAGCTCCCGGAGGACGAGAAGACACTCGCGTGCCGTGCCGTGCTCGCCGCGCTGGACGACGCCGGGATCGCGCCCGGTGAGGTCGACGCCGTCGCCTCCTACACGATGGAGGAGACGGACGAGGTCGAGCTGGCCAAGGCGGTCGGGTTCGGGGATCTGACCTTCTTCAGCAAGGTGGGGTTCGGGGGTGGCGGGTCCTGCGCGACCGTCGCCCATCTCGCCGCGGCCATCGCCTCCGGGCAGGCCGGTGTCGGGGTGGCGTGGCGGTCGCGGAAGCGGGGCAGCGGGGCCAGGCCGTGGACCGACACGGCCGTCCAGCTGCCCACTCCGGCCCAGTGGACCCGGCCCTTCGGGCTGCTCCGGCCCGCCGACGAGATCGCGATGCTGGCGCGCCGCTATATGCACGAGTACGGAGCCACGCGCGACCACCTGTTCAACGTCGCCCTCGCCTGCCGCAACAGGGCCAACCAGAACCCCGCCGCCGTGATGTACGAACGGCCGCTCACCCGCGATATGTACATGACCTCCCGGTGGATCAGCGAGCCCCTCTGCCTCTTCGACAACTGCCTGGAGACGGACGGGGCGTTGGCCTGTGTGATCGTCGGCAGGGAGCGGGCCCGGGACTGCCGGCAGGCACCCGTGTACGTCCACTCCACCGCCCAGGCGCTGCCCGCCCAGCACCACGGCATGGTCAACTACTGGAACGACGACCCCCTCACCGGCCCGGCCTGGAGCGCCGCCCGGCATCTGTGGAAGCACGCCGACCTCACACCCGAGGACGTGGACGTGGCGCAGATCTACGACGCGTTCACGGCGCTGATACCCCTGTCGCTGGAGGGATACGGCTTCTGCGGGCGCGGCGAGGGCGGGGCCTTCACCGAGCAGGGCGCCCTGGAGATCGGGGGGCGGCTGCCGGTCAACACCGGGGGCGGCGGGCTCTCCGAGGCCTATGTGCACGGCTTCAACCTGATCAACGAAGGGGTGAAGCAACTGCGTGGAACCAGTACCGCGCAGGTCCCGGGCGCCGCCACCTGTCTGGTCACCGCCGGCGAGGGTGTCCCCACCTCCGCCCTTCTGCTGAGGAGTTGAGCCAGCCATGCTGACCCCCGTCACCGACACGGACGGCGCCCCCTTCTGGGAGTACGCCGCCCGCGGCGAGCTGCGCGTCCAGGCCTGTGCCGACTGCGGTGAGACCCGTTTCCCGCCCCGCCCCTGCTGCCCGCACTGCCAGTCCTTCGGGAGCGAGTGGCGGCCGGTGTCGGGGCGGGGGCGCGTGTGGTCGTACGTCGTGCCGCATCCGCCGCTGCTGCCCGACTACGCGGAGCAGGCGCCGTACAACGTGGTCGTCGTGGAGCTGGAGGACGCGCCCCGGATCCGGCTGGTGGGCAATCTGGTGCCCCGGGCCGGGGCGCCGCTGGGCTCCTTCGATCCGCGGCGCATCAGGATCGGCGCCCGGGTGCGGGTGGTCTTCTCCGACGGGATTCCGCAGTGGGTGCCGGCGTGAGCGCCCTCCTCCTGTCCGTCGACAAGGACAGCGGTGTCGCCGTCGTCACCCTGAACCGGCCCGAGCGGCTCAACGCGATCGACGCGGAGATGGTCCGGGAACTCGGCGAGGTGTGGGGGCGGTTGCGGTTCGACGACTCCGTGCGGGCCGTCGTGCTCACCGGGAGCGGCGAGCGGGCCTTCTGCACCGGGATCGACCGGGACTACGTCGTGCCGCAGCCGTCGTCGCCGTACATGCAGGACGATCCGCTGCTCGCCGTCGGGCCGAAGGCGTGCGGCCTGTGGAAGCCGGTCGTGGCCGCCGTGCACGGCATGGCCTGCGGCGGCGCCTTCTATCTGCTGGGCGAGAGCGACTTCGTTCTCGCCGACACCACGGCGACGTTCTTCGACCCGCACACCACGTACGGCATGGTCAGCGCCTACGAGTCCATGCTCATGGCGAGCCGCATGCCGTACGGCGAGGTCGCGCGGATGATGCTCATGGGCGGCGCGGAACGGCTCTCCGCTCAGCGCGCCCACACCATCGGGCTCGTGTCCGAACTTACTGAGCGGGGCGGGGCGTTGGAGGCGGCGACCCGCTGTGCCGCAGTCATCGCCGGGTACCCCACGGAGGGGGTGCAGGGGACCGTGCGCGCGCTGTGGGCGGCCCGTGAGGCGGGCCTGGCGCAGGCGTACGCGCAGGCTCCGCACCTCGTCGCACTCGGGAACCTGCCGGCCGAACGCCAGGCGGAGCTGTTCGGCGCACGGCGGCAGGAGTTCCGCCTGCGCTAAGCGCTCCGCTGGAAAGCTGGTGCGTCATCCGCGGGTCCGCCGTGGCTGGTCGCGCAGTTCCCCGCGCCCCTCTGGGGCGCTACCGAACCGCGCCGGACTTCGCCGGACCCGCTTGGCGGCGGGCGGGCGCTACGGCCTGAGGTCGGCCTCCCGGTCGGCCTGGCAGTGGTCGACGGAGGCCAGGAGGTCGTCACCGACGGTCACCCGGGCGGTCGCCTTGCCGTGGGCGGGCACCGAGACCTCCGAGGAGGAGTTCACGAGGAGTGAGCTGCCCGCGTCGTCGTAGAAGGTGACCCAGGCCTGGAAGTAGGCCTCGCGGCTGTTGGGGTTGGTGATCTCGACCGTCGCGTACGGCCTCTTGTCGCTCGCGCAGCTGATCAGCCTCGCCGTGCCGTCCTTGAGCGCCGAGCCGGTGCCGCTGCCGGAGGGGCTGGAGGTGACGCGGTGCGTGGGGCGGCGGGTGTAGCCGCCTCCAGTGCCGCTGTAGCCGCTGCTGCCGTCGTCGTCGGAGCCGTACGAGGAGCCGCCCGATGTGTCGTACGAGCCACCTCCGGACGACGAGGACGACGAGGACGACGACGAGGTGTCGTGGTCCGAGTGCGAACTGCTGCAGCCTCCGCCGCCGCTGCCGCTGCCGTGCCGGCTGCTGTGCCCGTGCCGTGAGAAGCCGGTCAGGGCCAGCACCACGAGTGCCAGCACCGCCGTGAACCTGATTCCGCGCCCCCGAGTCGTCATGTCGTCACACTATCGGGGGCATGGGGGCGTTCACCGCGTGCGGAAGCAAACCCGCACGGAACCCGGACCGAACCCGTACAGGACCCGGACCGTATCCGTACAGGACCCGGACCACACCGACCACACCCGGCCCGGTCACGCCGTGCGCGCGGTCCCCGTCCCCTTCTCCGCGTCCAGCGCGTACACGCAGCGGTCCTTGCTGCACGCGTACACGACCCCGTCCTTGACGACCGGGGAGCCGGTGATCTCGCCGCCGGTGGCGAGCTTCCAGCGCAGCCGGCCGTCGTCGGCCTTCAGGGTGTAGAGGAGGTGGTCGGTGGAGCCGAAGTGGATGCGGCCCTCGGCGACCGAGGGGGCGCCCACGACGTCGCCGCCCGCCTGGAAGCGCCACTTGGGGGTGCCGGTGACCGCGTCCAGGGTGTACAGACCCTTGCCGCTGCCGACGTGGACGTGGCCGGCGGCCACCAAGACCGGTTCGACGGAGGCACGGGACTCGGTGGCGATGCGCCAGCGGTCGCGGCCGTCGGTGGAGTCGAGGGCGTAGACCGTGCCGAGGTAGTCGGCGAGGTAGACGCCACCGCCGGTGACCGCGGGGCCGGGCGCGAAGGCGGGCGGGCAGAGGAAGACCGCGGGGGCCTCGAAGTGCCAGCGCACCCTGCCGCTCGCCACGTCGATGGCGAGGACGCGGGTCCCGGCGGCGACGTACACGTAGCCGTCGGGGGCCGGGGTGATGCGGACCGGGACGCCGCCGCAGGAGGCCGCGTCGCCGATGGGGTACGACCAGCGCTCGTCGCCGGTGCGGGCCTCCAGGGCGCGCAGCCGGGCGTCCTGCCAGACGTAGACCGTGCCGTCGTGGACGGTGGGGCCGGCCTCGGGCGACTCGAAGTCGGTCTGGCAGCCGGAGATCTCCCACAGTTTCTGGCCGCCGGACGCCTCCCAGGCCTGGACGCCGCCGCCGCGGGTGCCGGTGACGACGGTGCCGCGGTCGGCCTTGAGGGAGTAGACCCAGGCGTCCGTGGACAGCCGCCACAGGTCGGTGCCCTCGCGGGCGTCCAGGGCGAAGAGGGTGGGGCCGTCGGAGGCGTGGATACGGCCGTCGGCGACGGCCATGGACCAGGCGACGTCGCGGGTCTTGAAGCGGCGGCGGCCGGTGGCCACGTCGAGGGCGTGCACTTCGAAGGAGGTGACGTAGACGAGGTCGCCGGCGACCGACGGGGTGCCCCAGACGTCGTTGGACATGCGGAACCGCCAGGGGCGCCAGCCTGCGGGCTCCGGGGGCGCGGCCTGGGCGGGCGGTACGGCAGGGCCCACGGCAGGATCCGTGCCGCCCACGCCGGGGCGCGGGCGGGACCAGTTGGCGACCAGGCCGGCCTCGGGCGGGGGCGCCTTGACGGCGGCGGCGCGGGCGTCGGCGACGCGCGGGCCGGGGCCGATGGGCACCTGGGCGCCGGCCAGGCGGACCGGGCCGGCGTCGGGGGCGCCGACGGGCACGGGGGCCGGGACGGCGGGGTCGTAGGACGGCGGCGGCGGGGGCACGGCCGGGCGTCCGCCGCTGCGGGGGGCGGTGAGGGCGGGCTTCGCGGGCGGGCGGCCGCCGCGGCGGCCCTCGATGAGGGCGACGGCCTTCTCGGGCAGCCAGGCGGAGGCGGTGCCGCTGTCGTCGGAGCCGGAGCCGAAGAGGTGCGGGGCGAGCTGGGCCTGGAGGTCGGCGGGGCTGGGGCGGCCGGTCGCCTCCATCTGCATGCAGACCTCGATGAGCGGGCGCAGCTCGTCCGGGAGGCCGGTGAGGTCCGGGCCCTCGCGCAGCAGCATGAAGACCGTCTCGACCGGGTTGGCGCCGTGGAAGGGCGGGTGGCCGGTGGCCGCGAAGACCAGCATGGAGCCGAGCGAGAAGACGTCGCTGGCGCCGGTGACGCTGCGGGAGTCCTTGGCCTGCTCGGGGGACATGTAGGCGGGCGTGCCGACGGCGACGTTCGTCATCGTCAAACGGGTGTTCGAAACGCCGGAGGCGATGCCGAAGTCGATCACCCGGGGGCCGTCCTCGACCACCAGGACGTTGGAGGGCTTCAGGTCGCGGTGGACCAGGCCGGCGCCGTGGATGGACTGGAGGGCCTCGGCGACGCCCGCGGCGAGCCAGCGCACGGCCTGGGCCGGGAGCGGCCCGCAGTCGTTCACTATCTCCTCGAGCGAGGGCGCGGGGACGTACGCGGTGGCCAGCCACGGCACGGCGGCGCGCGGGTCGGCGTCGACCACGGCGGCCGTGTAGAAGCCGGAGACCGCGCGGGCCGCCTCCACCTCGCGGGTGAAGCGGACCCGGAAGAGCTGGTCCTCGGCCAGCTCCGTGCGGACCGTCTTGATCGCCACGCGCCGGCCGGACGCCGAGCGCGCCAGATAGACCAGCCCCATGCCGCCGGCCCCCAGCCGGCCGAGCACCTCGAACGGCCCGATCCGCCGCGGATCGTGCTGTGTCAGCTGATCCACCACTGCCTGCCACCTCCCCGTACGAGCCGCGCCATCACCATATGGACGCGACCGAAGTGCAGCGTCTCACCACCGCACCGCCATGGCGGCACGCACCCTGATTCTTCCTGGCCGAGCGGCCGGTTGCGAACCCGGTGACGTATCGGGGTGTCTCGTGCCTAATACCGCCATTTCACCGCCAGGGCGCAGCCGCCCCGCCGGTACGCCGGCGCGGATCACCGTCGCGGCGAGGCCCCCTCACCGCTGCAGCAGCGCGAACGACGCCCCCTGATTGTCGGTGACGACGGCCACCCGCCCGTACGACGCCACGAAGGGGGGCACCTGGATCCGCCCGCCGAGCCGCTGGACGGTCCCGAGGGCGCCGTCCAGGTCCGCGACCCGGAAGTGGGTGAGGAAGTGCGGGGGCATCTCTGCCGGGAAGACCTCGGAGACGTCGGCACGGCCGAAGTCGGGCTCGTTGCCCTCGCCGAACAGGGCGTCGTGGAAGAGATCGCCGTAGAAGGTGTTCGCGGCGGCGACGTCGCGGGTGTACAGCTCGGCCCAGACGAAGGTGCCCGGCGCGTGCCGCCGCCCGAAGCCCTGGTGGGTGCCCGGCTGCCACAGCCCGAAGACCGCCCTTCCGGGGTCTGCGGCGAGGGCGGCGGTGCCCAGGTCCTCCACTTCCGTGGGGGCCATCACGAGCTGTCCACCGGCCGCCGTGATCCGCCGGGCGAGCGCCCGGGCGTCCGGGGTGGCGAAGTACACCGTCCAGACGGTGGGCAGCCGGCCGTCCGCCTTCTGGGCCAGCGTCGCGACGGGCTCGCCGTCGAGCCGGGCCAGCACGGAGGAGCCGAACGCGGCCTCGAAGGTCCACCCGAAAAGCTCACCGTAGAACCGCTTGCCCGCCTCGACGTCGGACAGCTGGGCGTCCACCCAGCACGGGACGCCCTCTCCGTACACCGATGCCCTGTTTTCGGCCATGTCGCCAAAGTAGCCGGGTCGCGCGCACCGCGCAGACCAGCCACACCATCCCCGGTTCCCCCGTGCACCCCATTTGCAGTCGGCCGAATCGCGCTCCGATCACCCCTCGGTAAGCTGACGGCATGACAGGACAAGTGCGTACCGTCGACGGCCGCGTGGCCGGCCGGCGTGGGCAGGCGACCCGGCAGAAGCTGCTCGACTGCCTCAGCGAGATGCTCAGCTCCTCCCCCTACCGGGACGTCAAGGTCATCGATGTCGCCCGGAAGGCGGGCACTTCGCCCGCGACCTTCTACCAGTACTTCCCGGACGTCGAAGGCGCCGTCCTGGAGGTCGCCGAGCAAATGGCCACCGAGGGCGCCGGGTTGACCGAGCTGCTCGAGGGGCGTGCCTGGGTCGGCAAGGCCGGATGGCAGACCGCGCAGGAACTCGTGGACGGATTCCTGGAGTTCTGGCGAAGGAACGACGCGATCCTGCGCGTGGTCGACCTCGGCGCCGCCGAGGGGGACAAACGGTTCTACAAGATCCGCATGAAGATCCTGAACTCGGTGAACAACTCCCTTTCGGACGCCATCGCCGAGTTGCAGGCCAAGGGCCGGGTCGACAAGGACGTGAACCCGGCGGCCGTCGCGGGTTCGCTGGTCGCGATGCTCGCGGCCGTGGCCGCGCACCAGAAGGGTTTCCAGACCTGGGGCGTGAAGCAGGCCGAACTCAAGCCGAATCTGGCGCTGTTGGTGCACCTGGGCGTGACCGGCAAGAAGCCGACGAGATAACGCCCCGGGGCAGCACCCGGGGGCGCGCGTCCTGTCTGGCAGGCGGTGGTTCACGACCGGTGAACCACCGCCTGCGGCGCTGTGAGGGCCCGTTCGGGCGCGTACGGCGCGGGTTCACGCCGGCAACGGCCGGTCCTTCACGACGTGCTTCATCACCAGCGTCGAGGTGAGCCGCTGCACGCCCGGCAGGGTCGCGAGCCGCTCGTCGTACAGCCGCTGGAAGGCGGCGAGGTCGGCGGTGGCCACGCGCAGCAGATAGTCGGGCTCACCGAACAGCCGCTGGGCGTCCAGGACGTGATCCAGCTCGCCGACCGCCCGCTCGAACTCGGCGACCGTCTCCCGGTCCTCCTGGCGCATGGAGACGAAGACCAGCGCCTCGAAGTTCAGCCCGAGGGCGGTCGCGTCCACCACCGCCCGGTAGCCCTGGATGGCGCCGGAGCGCTCCAGCTCGCGCAGCCGCCGGTGACAGGGCGAGACGCTGAGCCGCACCCGAGCGGCCAGCTCGGTCACGGTCAGCCGCCCGTCCCGCTGCAGCTCGGCAAGGATTTTCCGGTCCACGTCGTCCATGGAGAAGATCTTTGCTCAGATCTCGCGATCACGGGCAAACTTCGGGAACACCTTCGGACCATTCGCGCCTAATGTCGCCTTCATGGACTCGGGACTGCTCTTCTCCTTCCTCGCCGTCGACCTGCTGCTGGTGTGCGTGCCGGGCGCCGACTGGGCGTACGTCATCGCGACCGCCCTGCGCGGCCGCTCGGTGCTGCGCGCGGTCGCGGGTCTGGTCTCCGGGTACGCCCTGCACACGGTGCTGGCGACGGCGGGCCTCGCGGTCCTGGTGGCGGGCTCGCCCCGGCTGCTGACGGCGCTGACCGTGGCGGGCGCCGGGTACCTGCTGTGGCTGGGGTGGAGCGTGCTGCGCCGCCCGGCGGTGCCGGGCGCGGCGGACGAGACCCCGGGCACGGACGGGCGCCTCTTCCTGCGCGGCGCCACGATCAGCGGCCTGAATCCCAAGGGGCTGCTGCTCTACCTCTCCGTGCTGCCCCAGTTCCTCACCCTCCGGGGCTCCCACCTGCCCGTCCCCGCCCAGACGGCGGCGCTGGGCCTGCTCCACATGGCCTGCTGCGCGGCCGTCTACCTCACCGTCGGCACGTTGTCGCGTGCGCTGCTCTCCGCGAGGCCGGCTGCGGCTCGGGCGGTGACGCGGACGTCGGGGGCGGCGATGCTGGGGATCGGGGCGGTGTTGCTGGTGGAGCGTCTGGCGACGCTGTAGCTCCGCGGGGAGGGCGGTCAGGGAGTCAGCTCCGCGGGGAGGGCGGTCAGGAAGTCGCGATCGCCGTCAGCCGGAAGACCCTGATCTCTCGTTCCACCCGGGCCTGGTAACTGGCGTACGGCGGCCAGAACGTCAGCAGCGCCTTCCAGGCCGCTGCCCGCTCCTCCCCCGCCAGCAGTCGCGCGGTGACCGCGATGTCCCGTCCCTTCCAGCTGATCGAGGCGTCCGGGTGGGCGAGGAGGTTGTGGGTCCAGGCAGGGTGTTCGGTCCGGCCGAAGTTGGAGCCGACCAGGAGCCAGCCGCGCCCGTCCGCCTCCGGCATGCAGGCGAGCGGGGTGCGGCGGGGCAGCCCGCTCTTCGCTCCGGTCGCGGTGAGGATCACCCCGGGCAGCAGCTGCGTGCTGAGCAGGTACCGGCCCCGGGTGAGCCGGTGGACGGTCCGGTCGAGGGCCGGGATCACATGCGGGGCGACCTTGGCGAAGCCTCGCGTGGAGGAGAGCCGCTGCACGAACCGCACGCCGGCGTCGCTTCTCACACCGCCACCTCCCTGCACGCGAACAGCCCGGCCCGCTCGGCCGCCCGGTCCCGCAGCCGGTGCACGGGCCCGAAGAGCAGCTCGTCCCCGGCCGCCCGCTTGAAATACAGGTGAGCCTCGTGCTCCCAGGTGAACCCGATCCCCCCGTGCAACTGGATCGCCTCCCCGGCCGCGAGCCGCAACGCCTCCAACGCCTGCGCGAGCGCGATCCCGCCGACCCGCTCGGCATTCGCTTGGGCCGGCGCCACCGGGGCCAGCGCCGACGACGGGCCGTGAGACACCGACGGCGGGTTCGCCCCGAGGGGGCCATCCGCACCGGGCGACGAGAGCTGCACGGGTGGTGCGGGTGGGTGCACCCCCGAGGCCGAGGCACCGCGGCAAGAGGCCCACGCGGCGTAGTACGCGGCCGACCGAGCCGCCTGCACCGCCACATACACGTCCGCGAGCCGGTGCTTCACGGCCTGGAACGAACCGATGGGCCGCCCGAACTGCTCCCGCTGTCCGACGTACTCCACGGTCCGCTCCAGCACCCGTTCCGCCGCACCCACGGCCTCGGCCGCCAGCACGGCCGCGACGGTGTCGCCGAGTGCCGCGAGCGCGGGCAGTACGTCCTCCTCGCCCGAGCCCAGCACCTCGGCCCGCACGTCGCGCAGTTGGACGCGCCCCTGCGGCCGGGTGCTGTCGAGGGCGGTGCGCCGGGTCCGTACGACTCCGGGCGCGTCCCCCGCCACCAGGAACAGCAGGATCCGGGACCGCGCGAACCCTCCGGTGTGCGCGGCGACGACGAGCAGTCCGGCGCTGTGCCCGTCGAGCACCTGGTCGACCTGCCCGTACAGCCGCCACCCGTCCCCCGCGTGCCGGGCCTGTACGCCTCCCGCCCGGCCGCCGCCGGCCCACTCTCCTTCGTTGTCGCGGGTGAGGGCCAGGGCGGTGGTGAGGGCGGGCCCGGGGACGGCGAGGGTGGCGGTGAGGGTTCCGGCCGCGATGCGGGGCAGCAGGTCGGTGCGCTGGGCGTCGGTGCCGAGGGCGAGGAGCAGCGGGGCCGCGAGGAGTGAGGTGGCGGTCAGCGGGGAGGGGGCGAGCGCCCGTCCCAGTTCCTCGCAGGCGAGGGCGAGCTCGGTGACCGAGCAGCCGGTGCCGCCGTACTCCTCGGGGAGAGCGAGTCCCGGCAGGCCGAGGCGCTCGGCGAGGGCCGACCACAGGGCGGGGTCGTACCCCGCCGGGCTCTCGACGGCGGCCCGCAGCTCCTCGGGGCCGCAGCGTTTGCTCAGCAGCTCGCGCAGGGTGCGGCGGATCCCCTCCTGCTCGGCGGTCAGGCGCGTGTCCATGGCTCATCCCTCCGGCCGGATCTGACGGGCAGTCATATTAGGCCTGGAGCGCGGCGAAGCACAGGGGCGCGCCCCCTGCCGCGCCTCACCAAATCTGATGTACCGTCAGATTCATGACCTCAGGGAGCCGGAAAGTCGCCGTGGCGGGGGTGGCCCTCTCCGACTGCGGCCGGGTGGACGACGCGACCCCGTACGCCCTGCACGCCCAGGCGGCGCGCCGCGCCCTCGCCGACGCGGGCCTCGACCGGTCCGTCGTGGACGGCTTCGCCTCGGCCGGTCTCGGCACGCTGGCCCCGGTGGAGGTGGCCGAGTACCTGGGCCTGCGCCCCACCTGGGTGGACTCCACCTCCGTCGGCGGCTCCACCTGGGAGGTGATGGCGGCCCACGCGGCGGACGCGATCGCCGCGGGCCACGCGAACGCCGTCCTGCTGGTGTACGGCTCGACGGCCCGCGCGGACATCAAGGCGGGCCGCAGAACGGGCAACCTGTCCTTCGGCGCGCGCGGCCCCCTCCAGTTCGAGGTCCCCTACGGCCACACCCTGATCGCCAAGTACGCGATGGCGGCCCGCCGGCACATGATCGAACACGGCACGACGGTCGAGCAGTTGGCCGAGGTCGCCGTACAGGCCAGGGCCAACGCGGCCCTGAACCCGGAGGCGATGTTCCGCGAACCGATCACGGTGGACGACGTCCTGTCCGGCCCGATGATCGCCGACCCCTTCACCAAGCTGCACTGCTGCATCCGCTCGGACGGCGGCGCGGCGGTGCTGCTGGCGGCCGAGGAGTACGTGCGGGACTGCCGTACCGCCCCGGTCTGGGTCCTCGGCACCGGTGAGCACGTCTCGCACGCGGCGATGTCCGAGTGGGAGGACTTCACGGTCTCCCCGGCGGCGGTCAGCGGCCGGCTCGCCTTCGAGCGGGCCGGGGTGCGCCCGGCCGAGATCGACTTCGCGGAGATCTACGACGCCTTCACGTACATGACCCTGGTGACCCTGGAGGACCTGGGTTTCTGCGCCAAGGGCGAGGGCGGGGCGTTCGTGGAGAAGGGCCGGCTGCTGGTGCGCGGCGGGGAGCTGCCGGTGAACACCGACGGGGGCGGTCTGTCGGCCCAGCATCCCGGGATGCGCGGGCTGTTCCTGCTGGTGGAGGCGGTGCGGCAGCTGCGGGGCGAGGGCGGGGAGCGGCAGGTGCGCGGCGGGGACGGGGAGCTGCCGCGGCTGGGCGTGGCGTCCGGGACGGGGGGCTGGTTCTGCTCGTCCGGGACGGTGGTGCTCGGCCGGAACTGATCGGCCGGGGGCCGCGCGGGAAGACGGCTCGTGACGTCCGGCGTCGGTGCCGGCGCCGGAGCGGTGGGTGTCGTCGGATCTGGGCCAGGTGTGAGCATGAGGGGATGGGAACTGATCTCCACGCGACTCTGAGGTCGCTGCGGGTGTGGGACGCGGGGACGACGACGCTGCCGCCCTTCGAGCCCGGCACCGCGCCACCCACGCCCCTGCTCCTGTTCACCACCTGGTTCGAGCAGGCGGTGAAGGCGGGCCAGCCGGAGCCGCACACGATGTCGCTCGCGACGACCGACGCCGAGGGGAACCCGGACGTCAGGATCGTGATGCTGCACGGCGCCGACGCCGACGGCTGGTCCTTCGCCACCCACGCCACCAGCCGCAAGGGCCGGGCCCTGGCCGCCCACCCGTACGCGGCCCTCGCCTTCTACTGGCCGGTGCTGGGCCGCCAGGTGCGGGTGCGCGGCCCGGTGACCTCCGCGCCGGCCCAGGAGAGCCAGGCCGACCTGCACGCCCGCTCGACCGGCGCCCTCGCGGCGGCCCTCACCGGCCGGCAGAGCGAGGACCTGCCCTCGCTGGACGACCTGCGCGAGGCCTCGGCCGCCGCCTGGGACCGGGCCCGGCAGAACCCCACGGAACCCTCCCCGACCTGGACCCTCTACCGGCTCCGCCCCGAGACGGTGGAGTTCTTCCAGGGCGACCCCGAGCGCCGCCACGTACGACTGGAGTACCGGCGCACGGAGTTCGGCTGGAGCCGGACCCTGCTGTGGCCGTGAGGACGACGCCCATTGCTCGCCGCCAGGATGCATCCGCTCATGATCCGGGCCCGTCGGCCGGCCTGAACACCGGTTTTCCGTCGTGGAAGGTCACGCGGAGGGGCATGTCGGCGGACGCGTCCCGGCCCGCGCACTCCACCAGTTCGGTCATCATGCGCGGCCCTTCCGCGAGATCGACCACGGCGGCGACGTAGGGGGTGCGGTCGCCGAAGGGCGGGAGGTCGTTGCGGTGGACCGTGGACCAGGTGTAGAGGGTGGCCCGGCCGCTCGCCTCCTCCCAGGTGACGTCCTCGCTCCAGCAGTGGGGGCAGAACTCGCGGGGGTAGTGGTGGGCCCGGCCGCAGCTTCCGCAGCGGCGGATCAGCAGGCGGCCGGCGGCGGCCGCGTCCCAGTAGGGCCGGGTGAACTCGTCGATCTCCGGTACGTCGAAGCGCGCCGCGCCCATCAGAACCACCTCACCGCGTCATCCATCAGAGCCACCTCACCGCTCAGAGCCACCTCACCGCTCAGAGCCACCTCACCGCTCAGAGCCACCTCACCGCTTCCGTCAGAACCAGCCCAGCGCCGCGTCCACCGACCACGTCTGCCAGGCCATCCCGAAGAACCCGGCCGCCGAGATCAGCGCCATCATCGAGTTCTGGCCCTGTTCCGCCCAGTCGTGGATCATGAGGACGAAGTAGACCGCGTTCAGGAGCAGGCCGCCCACCAGGGCGATCGGGGTCAGGAAACCCAGGATCAGGCCGAGTCCGAGGGCCAGTTCGGCGTAGGCGACGACGTACGCCATCAGCTTCGGCCGGGGCTTCACCACCACCTCGAAGCCCGCCCGTACCGGCGCCCACCGGTGTTTCCCGGCCACGCCCGCCGCCCAGGCGATGCCCTCCCCACGCCCGAACCAGGCCTTCTTGTCCTTGTGCCGCCAGCTCTCCAGCCACCACAGGCCGAGGCCTATGCGCAGCACCGCGAGCCACTCCGCGCCGTCGAGCCAGATCGTCTCCATGTATCTGACGGTACGTCAGATAACGAGGATTGCCGAGAGGTTCGACCGAGAGGTCCGGCATCGATCCGCGTCGATAGATCATGCGGACACCGCTCGCACGCACCGCCTCCGAGTCCGTCACATCCGTGACTCCTGGAGCACTGGTTCCGCCCACTCCCCCCACTGGCGTGATCAATCCGCAACCAATTCCGGTCTTGACCGAGACCCATCAACCAGGTGCGTGATTACGCTCGCGCTCATGGCAGCCTCCCGCCCCTCCTCCGCACCCCTGACGCGGACCACCGACGACCGTCCCGTCTACGTCATCGGCGCCGGCCCCGGCGGTCTCGCCGTCGCGTCCGCGCTGCGGGCACGCGGCGTACGGGCGGTGGTGCTGGAGAAGGCCGACCAGGTCGGCGCGTCCTGGCGGCGCCACTACGACCGGCTGCGCCTGCACACCACGCGCAGACTGTCCGCGCTGCCGGGCCTCGCGATGCCCCGGAGGTTCGGGCGCTGGGTGTCCCGGGACAACGTGGTGCGCTACCTGGAGAAGTACGCCGAGTACCACGAGCTGGAGATCGTCACCGGCGTCGAGGTGTTCCGGATCGACCGGGCGGCGGACGGGGAGGACTGGCTGCTGCACGCCTCGGGCGGGCGGGAGCTGACGGGCAGCGCGGTGGTCGTCGCGACCGGCTTCAACCACACCCCGCACGTGCCCGACTGGCCGGGCCGCGGGGAGTACGACGGCGAGTTCCTGCACGCCTGCGACTACAGCGACGCCGGGCCGTACGCCGGCCGGGACGTGCTGGTCGTCGGGGTCGGCAACACCGGGGCCGAGATCGCCGTGGACCTGGTGGAGGGCGGCGCCGCGCGAGTCCGGCTGGCCGTGCGGACCATCCCGCACATCGTGCGCCGCTCGACCGCCGGGTGGGCCGCCCAGTACACGGGCGTGCTGGTGCGGCGGCTCCCGGTGAGGCTGGTCGACCGGCTCGCGCGGCCGCTGGCGAAGGTCAGCACGCCGGACCTGTCGGCACAGGGGCTGCCCCGCCCGGACACCGGGCTGTACAGCAGGGTCGAGGAGGGGGCGATCCCCGTGCAGGACGTCGGTCTGATCGACGCCGTGCGGACGGGGAAAGTGGAGGTCGTGGCCGCTGTCGAGGGGTTCGAGGACGGGAAGGTGGTCCTCGCCGACGGCGGCCGGATCGCGCCGGACGCCGTGATCGCGGCGACCGGTTACGCGCGGGGACTGGAGGCTCTGGTCGGGCATCTCGGGGTGCTGGACGGGCGAGGCAGACCCGTGGCGCACGGCGCCGGCACCCCGGACGGCGCGCCGGGCCTCTACTTCCAGGGCTACACCAACCCGATCAGCGGCATGTTCCGTGAGCTGGCGATCGACGCCGAGAAGATCGCGAAGGCGGTCGCCCGGAGGGGCGCGTAACGGGCACCGTCCGCGAGGCGCGGTGCGCGGGGGCGGCGCACGTGGGGCGCGGTGCGTGGGGCGCCGTCCGCGAGGCTCGGTGTGCGGGCGTCGCACGTGGGGCGCCACGCACGTGATGCCGTGCGTGAGGCCCCATGCACGAAGCGTCGTAACTTTGCCGTCCGACCCGTTCCTGACGCTGTGTCAGTTCCAGTAATCTGACACTGCGTCAGTTGAATGTGCTGTCCCACAGCGCCGACCAGCGCTGTCACACAGGAGCGGGCGGAACGATGCTTGGATCAACCCACGGCACCCTCACCACCGACTCCCGCCGGGCCCGGGTCATCGCCTGCGGCGGCCGTAGAACCGGGCCACCAGCTTGACCAGGGTCGACTTGCCCGCGCCGGTCTCGCCGACGAAGGCGACCGTCTGC
>NZ_JBSFXG010000044.1:0-72213 GCF_053595235.1 Streptomyces sp. NPDC002520
GGCGGCAGCGGGCGCGGCGACGCGGGTCGCATCGACACCGGGCAAGGCGGCGGGGGGCGCGGCGGCAGCGGGCGCGCCGACGCGGGTCGCATCGACACCGGGCAATGCGGCGGGGGGCGCGGCGGTATTGGGCAAGGCGGTGGGGGGCGCGGCGACGCTGGGCGAGGGGTGGCCCGTATCGGGCGCAGCCGCGGGGATCGCGCCGGCACCCGGCGCGGCGACCTGGGGCCCGACGGCATCAGGTAAGGCGGCGGTGGGCGCGGCCACGCGGGGCGAGGCGGCGGAGCGCGCGGCCGTATCAGGCAAGGCGGCGGGGATCGCGTCGGCACCCGGCGCGGCAGCGCAGTGCGCGTCGGCATCAGGCAAGGCGCTGAAGGTTGCGTCGGAACGGGGCGTGGCGGCGGGGGGACGGGCGGGGCGGGGTGTCGGGCCGGGCGGTGGTGGAGCGGTCATTTCTCCCCCCTTCGGTCGCGACGGCCACAGGACAGGCGCAGAGCGTAGTCAGGGGCGGGAGGAGTGGCCCGCAACCGTGGGGGGACACGGCGGGTGAGGGGACGGGGCGTAGGCCGTTCGGGCGTTCGTCCGGCGTCCGGGGAGGTGGGCCGGGCAGGGATGCGCCAGGCTGCGGGGCAGGAGCACGAGGGCGCGGACAGGCGGTGCGGACAAAGGGCGGTGGGCTCGTGCAGTTCGACGACGACGCGAGGCTGGACACCTCCGAGGTGCAGGATGTGCGCGGGCGCCGGATCCCGGGCGGCAGGGCGACCGTCGGCGGTGGCGTCGTCGGGCTGATCGGCCTGCTGCTGGCCCTGTTCCTGGGCGTCGGCCCGGACCAGCTCGGTCTGTCCTCGGGCGACTCGCCCGGGCCCGCCAGTTCCTCGCTCGCGCAGGTCCAGCAGACGTGCCGTACCGGGCGGGACGCGAACACCCGGGACGACTGCCGGATGGTGGCGGTGGTCAACAGCGTGCAGGACTACTGGTCGCAGGAGTTCCGGCGGCAGGGGGCCACCTACACGCGGTCGCCGACGGTCTTCTTCAGCGGGGAGGTCGCGACGGGGTGTGGTCTGGCGACCTCGGCGGTCGGGCCGTTCTACTGCCCCGGGGACCGGAAGGTCTATCTGGACCTGGGGTTCTTCGACGAGCTGCGGACGAAGTTCGGGGCGAGCGGCGGGGCGTTCGCGCAGGCGTACGTGGTGGCGCACGAGTACGGCCATCACGTGCAGGACCTGACGGGCACGCTGGGCCGTTCCCAGGACGGGATGACCGGGGCGAGCAGCAACTCGGTGCGGACGGAGCTCCAGGCGGACTGCTACGCCGGGGTGTGGGCGCGGCACGCGACGACGACGCCGGACGAGTCGACGGGCCGCCCGCTGATCACCAGTCTGACGACGGCGGACGTCCAGGACGGTCTGGACGCGGCTGCGGCCGTGGGCGACGACCGGATCCAGGAGCGGTTCCAGGGGCGGGTGACGCCGGAGGCATGGACGCACGGGTCGGCGCAGCAGCGGCAGCAGTGGTTCCAGCAGGGGTTCCGGACCGGGGACCCGGCCCGCTGCGACACGTTCCGCTGAGGCGTTGTCAGTGGTGGCTGCGAGACTCGGAAACCACCACGGACACGACCGAGGGGCACGACGGATCCGACGCACGAAGGAGTGATCGGCATGGCAGGCACGGGCGGACGGCCGGGCATCTGTCCGACGCTGTTGTACGCGGACGCGAAGGCGGCGATCAAGCAGCTCACGGAGGCCTTCGGCTTCACCGAGCTGTCGGTGTACGAGGGGGCGGACGGCACGGTGATGCACGCCGAGCTGGTCCAGGGCAACGGTGCGGTGATGGTCGGCTCCAAGGGACGCGGCGGCGTCTTCGACGCGGCGATGAAGGACGCGGGCCCCGCGGGGGTGTACGTCGTCGTGGACGATGTCGACGCCCACCACCAGCGGGCCCTGGAGCACGGCGCGGAGATCCTGATGCCCCCGACGGATCAGGACTACGGCTCGCGGGACTACATGGCCCGGGACGCCGAGGGCAACATCTGGAGCTTCGGGACGTACGCCCCCGAGACAGGCGCCTGAGGCAGGCGCCCGAGCGGCCCGCTCCCGGTGCCGGGCCGGCTGTCTCCCGGTGTGCGCGCCGGCTATCCCCCGGTGTGCACCTGGAAGGCGGCCCGGCGCACGGCCTTGGCGAGGGCGGGGTCGGGGTGGGCGGCGGCGAGCGCGACCAGGACCTGCACGGTGCGCGGATGGCCGACGGCCCGTACCTCGTCGAGCAGCTGGGGGACGGTGGGCTGCACGGCGGCCTCCAGGTGCCGTACGAGCATGTCTGTCTCGCCGTGGTCGGCGACGGCCGCGGCGGTGTCGACCCAGAGCCAGGTCGCCTCCTCGCGGGTGAGGACCTCGTGGGCGTCCTCGGCGTCGACACCGTCGTGCTCGGCGAGCCACAGCAGGGCGTACGGCCGGAGCGCCGGTTCGTCGACGACCGCGCGGACGTCGGGCTCGGCGGGGGCGCCGACCACGCGCAGCGCCTCGAAGGCGAGGCCGCGCAGCAGGGCGTCCTCGCCACGGGCGGCGTGGACGAGTTCGCCGACGGCGCTGCCGACGGGGCGGGCGGCGAGCCAGGCGCGGTACTCGGCGCGGGCGGCGTTGGGGCGCAGCTGGGCACAGCCGCGGAGCATGTCCTCGGCGGACTGCTCGATGTTGCCGGCGGGGCTCTGCGCGGCCACGCAGATCTGCTCCAGCTTGACCCAGACCGCCCAGCTGCCGAGCGGGGTGAGGGTGGCCTGGCCGCCGCCGTGGGTGAGGGCGCCGACGGAGGCGAGGGCGCGCACGGCCCAGTCGAGGAGGGGGGCGAGCGGGGTGTCCCCGGCGGGCGCGGGCTCCGCGGGGCGGAGCTGCTCGGCGGGGCCGGCGGTCCCCCCGGCCCCGGGCGCGTAGGAGATCTCGCAGCGCTCGGTGCGCAGTTCGCTGACCCGCTGCTGGAGCAGGTCGAGCAGCTGCTCGACCGGGACGGGCCCGGCGGACAGCTGAAGGAAGGAGAGCACCTGGGGCATGGCCGAGACGACCTCGGCGACGGCTGCGGGCTCGTGGTCCTCGGGTTCCGGGCAGGCGAGGGACCAGGCGTCGAAGAGGGCGACCCAGCCGCGCAGCACGGCGCTGTCGTCACGGTCCCAGGCGCGCAGCCGCCAACCGGGGCGCGCGCTGTCCCCGTGCACCTCGACGAGTCCGGCGAGGCGGGCGGTGTCCCACTCGGCGCGGATCTGGGCGGAGCTCAGGCCGAGGTCGGTGGCGGCGCGTTCGGCGGTCTTGTCGGAGAGGGTGGCCTTGCCGTCGGCGGTGGCGTCGTTCCCCGGGCCGAGGGCGGCGTCGGCCCAGCGGGCGACGCGGACCGCGCCGGCCAGGCCGGTGCGCGCCATTCGGGCCAGTTCGGCGGGGGCGGGGGTGCCTTCCGGCGGCCGGGGTGCGGGGCGGCGTGGGCGCCGCTGGTTCACAGCTCTGGGGGCGGCGGCCAGGGGTCGCGGTCGGACGAGTCGAAGCCTGGAGTCGCGCGGGATACGGGACGTCACGGGTGCAGTCTTCCGGTTGACGGTCCGAAAACCCAAACGGAATGTCACGGGGGGCGACGGGGGTGGCCAATGCACGGGGTGCGATGACAGGCGAGGAGACGTGATCCAGTCATTCGTACGGCCCTAAACGGAACGGCTGGAACCGGGACGTCCGGCTCGGGCCGGAGGAGTCGGGGCCCGCGTGATCAGCGATGACTCGCATAGGCGGGGTCCCGCACCAGCGGTGGCTCTCCCCGGGTGTCTCACCACGGCCGACTCACATCAGCGGTATCAGGAATCGGCGCAGCCGCTCCTCGTACTCCTGCGGGTCCACGTTCCACATCGCGGCGTGCGAGGCCTGCGCGACGGTGTGCAGGGCGACGCGGTCGGGGTGGCGGGCGGCGAGGCGGCGCGAGTACTCCCACGGGGCCACCGTGTCGTCCGGGCCGTGGAAGATCAGGGTGGGCACGGGCGGCGGGACGGGGTCGGCGGGCCCGGTGACCTGGTCGGCGGAGAGCCCGGCACGGCCCTGCGCGGCGCGCACCGCAAGCGGCAGCAGCGGACCGGGGGTGTGGTGGGCCCGGGCCAGGGCGCGCAGCGTGGCCTCCCAGTCGAGCACCGGCGAGTCGAGGACGAGACCGACGACGCGCTCGCGCACCGGGGAGTGCTCGGCGGTGCGCAGGGCCATGGTGGCGCCGGTGGACCAGCCGAGGAGGACGACCCGGCCGGCGCCGTAGCGGACGGCGTAGCGGATCGCCGCGTCGACGTCCCGCCACTCGGTCTCGCCGAGGTGGCCCAGGCCGTCCGGCGGGCGCGGGGCGCCGAGGTCGCCGCGGTAGGCGAGCGCGAGGACGGGCAGGCGCCGCTCGTGCAGGAAGCGCATGACGTTCATGGCCTGCTCGCGGGTGGTGCCCAGGCCGTGGACCGCGATCACCCAGGTGTCCCGCTGTCCCGGTACGAACCAGGCGGGCAGGGTGCCCAGTTCGCCGGGCACGTCGACGTCGGCGTGGTCGAGTCCGAGGGCGGTGCTCGGGTTGCCGACGTACACGTTCGGGGTGAGCCACACCGCGTCGCCGGGGCCGAGGGTGCCGTGCGTGACGCGTTCGAGGCGTCGTACGACCGCGTCGGCGCTGTGCTCGGCCGACTCCAGGACGGCGCCGACGACCGCGTGGGAGCCGTCGCCGGAGAGGCCGTAGGTGCCGGGGCGCAGGGAGGCCAGGTCGCGGGTGAGGGTGATCCGGCCGGCCGCCGTCGCGTGCACGGTGAGCCGGGGCTCGGTGGGCAGGGGCCGGCCCGCGGGCGCCTTCAGCGCGGCGTCACTGGCGAGCCTGCCGGCGGCCACGGATGCCGCGCCGGCGGCCAGGACTGCGGTGAGTGCGGCGGCGGTCGCCTTGACGGTGCGCACCCGTCCAGTGTCGTGGCGCTCGGTGGTCCCGGCCAGCGGAGCGGCACCGCGGAAGTCCGGCGGGGCGGCTCGGCGGAAGGTCAGCCGCGCTGCCCGTACCCCTTCAGGCGTTCGGTGACCTCGGACAGCTGGGAGTCGGTGAGCAGGGACGGGGACAGACCCGGGAGCGAGGACGCGGTCAGCCAGAGACGGCACATCCACTCCAGTTGGGCGGTGCGGTCGTAGGCCTGGTCGAGGGTGGCGCCATGGGTGACCGTGCCGTGGTTCTGCAGGAGGCAGCCGGAGCGGTCGGTGAGGGCGCGCAGCATGTTCTCGGCCAGTTCGTCGGTGCCGTAGGTCGCGTAGGGGGCGACCCGGACGCGGCCGCCGAGGGCGCTGCTCATGTAGTGGATCGCGGGGAGTTCGATCACGAGGGTGGAGACGGCCGTGGCGTGCACCGCGTGGGTGTGGACGACGGCGCGGGCGTCGGTGGTGCGGTAGATCGCGAGGTGCAGGGGCAGCTCGCTGGTCGGTACCAGCGTGCCGAGCACCTGCCGGCCGGTGAGGTCGACGCCGGTGATGTCGTCCGGGGTCAGCCGGTCGTAGGGCACGCCCGAAGGCGTGACGAGCACGGTGTCGCCGACGCGCGCCGAGACGTTGCCGGAGGTGCCGACGACCAGCCCGTCGGCGACGGTCCGCCGGGCCGTCGCGACCAGTTGCTCCCAGACGCCTGCCGCGTCCCCGTCCGCGTCCCCGTCCGCTTCCGTGCCCGCGGTGCGCCGCTGTTCAGCCATGCCGTGATCCTGCCAGCAGACCGCGTGGGGAACGGCACGTCGGAGCGCAACAGTTGAGCCGCCGAATGGGTGCATATCGCCGCGAAATATACGAAAAACTCCTCCTCGTCGGTGATCAACCGCATTCAATGTTCCCCGGCTCGCCGGACTCCACCGCGCCCTAATCGGGAGGACACATGACCCTCGATCACTCCTCTCCTTCACGCCCTTCACGTCCTTCAGGTCCTTCTCGCCCTCCGCGCCCGACGCGGCGCCGCATGGGCGTCCTCGCGGCGGTCACCGCGGTGCTCGCCCTCGCCGGCACCCAGGCCGCGGCCGCCCGGCCGCCGTCGGCCTCGGCAGGGGGACTGCCGTCGGAGGCCATGGCGGGACTGCCCCTGGGGCACGACGTGTCGTCCCACCAGGAGCACGTGGACTGGCCGGAGGTCCGCTCGAACGGCGCGCGGTTCGTCTACGTCAAGGCGACCGAGTCCACCGGCTACCGCAACCCCTACTTCGACCGGCAGTACGACGGCGCGTACCGGGCGGGGCTGATCCGGGGCGCGTACCACTTCGCCCGCCCGGACCGGTCCTCCGGCGACGCGCAGGCCGCCTACTTCGTGCGGAACGGCGGCGACTGGCGGGCGGACGGACGGACGCTGCCGCCCGCGCTCGACATCGAGTACAACCCGTACGACCCGGACGAGAAGTGCTACGGGCTGAGCGGGCCGGAGATGGTCCGATGGATCCGGTCGTTCAGCGACGAGGTCCGGCGGGAGACCGGCCGCCGCCCGGTCATCTACACCACCGCCCTGTGGTGGAGCGCCTGCACCGGCGACAGCCGCGCGTTCGCCGACGACCACGCCCTGTGGATCGCCAGCCACGGCGCACCGGACCCGGGGGCGCTGCCCGGCGGTTGGCAGCACTGGACCTTCTGGCAGTACGACATCCAGGGCGGTCTGCCGGGTGACCAGAATCTCTTCAACGGGCCGCAGAGCCGGCTGCGGGCCTTCGCGCGCGGCCGTTGACCAAGGGGCACCTGAGGCGCCGGACACGAACAGACGCGAACGGAACCCCGACCCCCCGTTTGTGACACCCCTACGCCCGCCTCAGTTCACCTTCCGTTCACCCAGGTTGCCTACGGTCCAACAGCCAATGACCTCGAACGATTGCCTGGGTAAATGGAAAACTTCTCGCTGATCCTCGCGATTGTGGTGGTAACCGCACTCGCGTTTGATTTCACGAACGGTTTTCACGACACCGCCAACGCGATGGCCACGACCATCTCGACCGGTGCGCTCAAGCCCAAGGTCGCGGTGGCCATGTCCGCCGCCCTCAACCTTGTGGGCGCCTTCCTCTCCGTGGAGGTCGCCAACACGATCTCCAAGGGTCTCGTCGATGAGAACGGCATTCGTCCCGAGGTCATCTTCGCCGCCCTCACCGGCGCGATCCTCTGGAACCTGCTGACCTGGCTGGTGGGACTGCCCTCCAGCTCCTCGCACGCCTTGATGGGCGGCCTGGTCGGGGCCACCGTCGCCTCCGCCGGCTTCGGCGCCGTCCACGGTGACGTCCTGGTCACCAAGGTTCTGCTCCCGGCGGTCGCCGCACCGCTCGTGGCCGGTCTCGCGGCGATGCTCGCCACCCGCTTCTCCTACGGCATCGGCAGGAACGCCGGCGGCGAGGCCACCCGCAAGGGCTACCGCGCCGGCCAGATCGCCTCCGCCGGCCTGGTCTCCCTCGCCCACGGCACCAACGACGCGCAGAAGACGATGGGCATCATCACCCTCGCGCTCGTCGCGGGCGGCACGATCGCCCCCGGTTCCAACCCTCCCACCTGGGTGATCCTCTCCGCGGGTCTGGCCATCGCGCTCGGCACCTACATCGGCGGCTGGCGCATCATCCGCACCATGGGCAAGGGCCTGACCGACCTGGAGCCGCAGCAGGGCTTCGCCGCGCAGACCAGCGCCGCCACGGCCATCCTGGCCTCCTCGCACCTGGGCTTCTCCCTCTCCACCACGCACGTCGTCTCCGGCTCGGTGATGGGTGCGGGCCTCGGCCGCAAGGGTGGCGTGGTCCGCTGGTCCACCGCGACCCGGATGTTCATCGCCTGGGTGCTGACCCTCCCGGCCGCCGCCCTGGTCGCCGCGGGCGCCGAGTCCGTGACGGACCTGGGCGACTGGGGCACCGGGCTCGTCGCCGTCTTCCTCGTCGCCGCCAGCGCCACGATCTGGAAGGTCTCCCGCCGCGAGGTCGTCGACCACACCAACGTCACCCACGACGGCACCACCGAGCCCGCCGGCGTGGTGACCACCGCCATCGCCGCGGTGACCCCGCCCCCCGCCGGCACGGTCGGCGAGGGCCTGACGGCCACCATCGCGGCTCCGGCCATCGCCGACCCGGCCCCGGCGACCCCGCCGGCCGCCACGGTCTGACCCCGAGCACCCGGTACCTGAAGGAAGCATCCCCATGAAGATCGACTGGGCGGCCATCGGCTCCGTCTTCGGTGTCAGCCTCGTGGCGACCGTCGGCCTGGTGGCCCTGTTCACCCTCGGTGTCACCGGCCTCTCCCGCCGGGAGAAGGCCGCGGCGCAGGGCAACTCGGCGGCGCTCGCGGTGACCGGCGCGTACATCTGCTTCGCCGCCTGCGCGGCCGCCGTGGCGTACGGCATCTACCTGATCGTGGTCAAGGCCTGAACCCCGGGTCCACGGCCCGGACCTGACCGACCGTCCGGAAGACTCCGCCCCCGAAGTGTTCGGGGGGCGGAGTCTTTCGCGTGCCCCCACATCGCGCGACCGGCGCCGATGTGGGGCTCGGCACACTCTCCCCACGCAGGTCAACGGCAAGTTGACGGCTCTTCCGGGGGCGTGGTGGACTGCCGGGGCCATGTACGGCGGCAGAAGAGGAAGCCGGTGCGAATCCGGCGCGGTCCCGCCACTGTCACCGGGGTAGAAACCCCGGGAGCCAGGAACTCTCGCCGCCGGTCTCGTCGAACCAGGGCGTGGACACCCTGAGTGAGGACATATCGCCATGCTCGGCTGCCGATCGAGAACCCGTACCAGGACTGCGCCTTCGCCCACGGCCGGCTGAGCCGATGGGTGCCGATCGCTCGTACGCGTACGGCGCCGCCGCCGGCCTCCTGGGCGACCTGCTCCTCGGCGATCCGCGCCGCGGGCATCCCGTCGCCGTGTTCGGGCGTGCGGCCGGCGCCGTGGAAGGCGCGTTGTGGCACGACCACCGCGGCTGGGGTGCGCTGCACACCGCCGTGTGCGCCGGAGGCGCCGTCGCGCTGGGTGTCGTGGCCGAGCGCGCCGTGCGCCGCTCCCCCGCCGCGACCGTCGCGCTGACCGCCGCCGCCACGTGGGCCGTCGTCGGGGGCACCTCGCTGGCCCGGGAGGCCCGGACCGTCGGGCGTGCCCTTCAGGCCGGGGACGTGGCGGCCGCCCGTGCGCGGCTGCCGCACCTGTGCGGCCGGGACCCGCAGGCCCTCGACGCCGACGGGATCGCCCGTGCGGTGGTCGAGTCGGTCGCCGAGAACACCTCCGACGCCGTCGTGGGCGCACTGGTGTGGGGAGCGGTCGGCGGGGTGCCGGGGCTGCTCGGGTTCCGGGCGGTCAACACCCTGGACGCGATGGTGGGCCACAAGTCCCCCCGCTTCCGGCGCTACGGCTGGGCCTCCGCCCGCCTGGACGACGTCGCCGGCTGGCCGGGGGCCCGGCTGACCGCCGTACTGGCCACGCTCGCCGGACCCGATCCGCGCGGTGCCGTACGGGCATGGAAGGCGGACGCGGCGAGCCATCCGAGCCCCAACGCCGGTCCCGTCGAGGCGTCGTTCGCGGGCGCCCTCGGGGTGCGCCTCGGCGGGACGCTGTCCTACGGCGGGCGCGTCGAACACCGGCCCGTGCTCAACGGGGGCGCCGGGCGCGCCGTCCGCGTCACCGACATCGACCGGGCGGTACGGCTGTCCCGGCGCGTCGGCCTGCTCGCGCTCGGCACCACGGTGGCCGCGCGCGTCCTCCTCAAGAACCTGAAAGGACGGGGCGAGTGAACGGTGGTCTCCTCGTCGCCGGCACCACCTCCGACGCCGGCAAGAGCGTCGTGACGGCCGGGATCTGCCGGTGGCTGGTGCGCCAGGGCGTCAAGGTGGCGCCCTTCAAGGCGCAGAACATGTCCCTCAACTCCTTCGTGACCCGCGAGGGCGCGGAGATCGGCCGCGCGCAGGCCATGCAGGCCCAGGCGTGCCGGATCGAGCCGACCGCGCTGATGAACCCCGTGCTGCTCAAGCCGGGCGGTGAGCAGAGCAGTCAAGTGGTGCTGCTGGGCAAACCGGTGGGCGAGATGAGCGCGCGCGGCTACCACGGCGGGCGCCAGCAGCAGCTGCTCGGCACCGTGCTGGACTGCCTGGCCGAGTTGCGGGGCACGTATGACGCGGTGATCTGTGAGGGGGCCGGTTCGCCCGCCGAGATCAATCTGCGGCGCACGGACATCGTCAACATGGGGATCGCGCGGAACGCGCGGCTGCCCGTCCTCGTCGTCGGCGACATCGACCGCGGCGGTGTCTTCGCCTCCTTCTTCGGGACCGTCGCCCTGCTCTCGCCCGAGGACCAGGAGATGGTCGCGGGCTTCCTGGTCAACAAGTTCCGGGGCGACGTGTCGCTGCTGGAGCCCGGCCTGGACATGCTGCACGGGCTCACCGGGCGGCACACCTACGGCGTGCTGCCGTTCCGGCACGGGCTCGGCATCGACGAGGAGGACGGCCTGAGGGTGTCGCTGCGCGGCACCGTCCGCGAGTCCACGGTCGCCCCGCCGCACGGCGAGGACGTGCTGCGGGTCGCCGTCTGCGCGATCCCGCTCATGTCCAACTTCACCGACGTGGACGCGCTGGCCGCCGAACCGGGCGTCGTCGTGCGGTTCGTGGACCGGCCGGAGGAACTGGCGGACGCGGACCTGGCGGTGGTCCCGGGCACGCGCGGGACCGTACGGGCGCTGGAGTGGCTGCGCGAGCGGGGTCTCGCCGACGCGCTGGTCCGCAGGGCCGCAGAGGGGCGCCCGGTCCTGGGCATCTGCGGCGGCTTCCAGGTGCTCGGCGAGCACATCGAGGACGACGTCGAGTCGCGCGCCGGCGCCGTCCCCGGCCTCGGGGTGCTGCCCGTGCGGGTGCGGTTCGCCCGCGAGAAGACCCTGACCCGCCCGGCCGGGGAGGCTCTCGGCGAGCGGGTCGAGGGGTACGAGATCCACCACGGGGTCGCCGAAGTCCTCGGCGGGGATGCGTTCATCTCCGACGGCAAAGGGCACAGCCTGGACGGCTGCCGGGTCGGCCACACCTGGGGCACGCACTGGCACGGTTCGCTGGAGTCGGACGGCTTCCGGCGGGCGTTCCTGCGCGAGGTGGCCGCCGCCGCGGGGCGCCGCTTCGTGCCGGCCCCGGACACCTCGTTCGCCGCGCTGCGCGAGGAGCAGCTCGACCGGCTCGGCGACCTGATCGAACAGCACGCGGACACGGACGCGCTCTGGCGGCTCATCGAGTCGGGCGCGCCGCAAGGACTGCCTTTCATTCCACCGGGAGCGCCCGCATGAGCACAGTGTTGTTGTTGTCGACCGCCGACACCGATCTCCTGGCGGCCCGGGCGTCCGGCGCCGGCTACCGCATCGGCAACCCGACCCGCGTCGACGTCACCGGCGAACTGCCGGGCCTGATCGCGGGCGCCGACATCGCGGTCGTACGGCTGCTGGGCGGAAAGCGCGCCTGGGAGGACGGGCTGGCCGCGCTGAAGGCGGCCGGGATCCCGGCCGTGCTGCTGGGCGGCGAGGCCGTACCGGACGCGGAGTTGATGGCCGAGTCGTCGGTGCCGGCGGGTGTCGTCGCGGAGGCGCTGAGGTACCTGGTCGAGGGCGGGCCCGCGAATCTGCTGGAGCTGTCCCGGTTCCTGTCGGACACCGTGCTGCTGACCGGCGAGGGCTTCGAGGAGCCGCGGAAGATGCCGGAGTACGGCGTCCACGGCGAGCGTGCTCTCGTGGCCGGCCGGCCGACCGTGGGCGTGCTCTTCTACCGGGCGCACGAACTGAGCGGCAACACCGCGTTCGTGGACACCCTGTGCGAGGCGATCGAGGCGAAGGGCGCCAACGCCCTTCCCGTGTACTGCGGTTCGCTGCGCGGCGCGGACGCCGGGCTGTACGAGCTGCTGGGCCGGGCCGACGCGCTGGTCGCCACCGTGCTCGCGGCCGGCGGCACGCACGCCTCGCAGGCGTCAGCGGGCGGCGACGAGGAGGCCTGGGACATCGGGGCGCTCGCCGACCTCAACATCCCGGTGCTGCAAGGCCTGTGCCTCACCTCGTCGAAGCAGGCCTGGGACGAGTCGGACGCCGCCCTCTCCCCGATGGACGCGGCGATGCAGGTCGCGATCCCGGAGTTCGACGGCCGGCTGATCACCGTGCCGTTCTCCTTCAAGGAGCAGGGCCCCGACGAGGTACCGGTGTACGTGGCCGACCCGGAGCGGGCCGGGCGGGTGGCCGGGATCGCCGTACGGCACGCGCTGCTCCGGCACAAGCCGAACGCGGAGAAGAAGGTCGCGCTGGTCTTCACCGCCTACCCGACCAAGCACTCCCGGGTCGGGAACGCGGTCGGCCTGGACACGCCCGCCTCGGCGGTCCGGGTACTGGACGCGCTCCGCGACGCGGGGTACTCCCTCACCGAATACCCCTCCGGCGGCGACGAGTTGATCCACCGGCTCATCGAGGCCGGCGGCCACGACGTCGAGTGGCTCACCGAGGACCAGCTGGCCGCCGCGCCCGCGCGGGTGCCGCTGGCCGACTACCGGGCGTGGTTCGAGACGCTCGATCCGGAGCTCAGGGACGCCATGGTGGAGGCGTGGGGCGAGCCGCCGGGCAGCCTGTACGTGGACGGCGAGGACATCGTGCTCGCCTCCCTCCGGTTCGGGAACGTCGTCGTGATGATCCAGCCGCCGCGCGGCTTCGGGGAGAACCCGATCGCGATCTACCACGACCCCGACATGCCGCCCTCCCACCACTACATGGCGGCCTACCGCTGGCTGGACAACAGCTTCGGCGCGGACGCGGTCGTGCACATGGGCAAGCACGGCACGATGGAGTGGCTGCCGGGCAAGGGCCTGGGGCTGAGCGCCGGTTGTGCCCCGGACGCCGTCCTCGGCGACCTGCCGCTGATCTACCCGTTCATCGTCAACGACCCGGGCGAGGGCACCCAGGCCAAGCGGCGCGGGCACGCCACCGTCGTCGACCACCTGGTGCCGCCGATGGCACGCGCCGACACGTACGGCGATCTGGCCAAGCTGGAACAGCTGCTGGACGAGTACGCGCTCGTCTCCGACCTGGACCCGACCAAGGCGCCGGCCGTGCGGGCGCAGATCTGGACGCTGGTCAAGGCGGCCGAGCTGCACCACGACCTGCATGTGGACGAGCAGCCGGACGACTCCGACTTCGACGAGTTCGTCATGCACATCGACGGCTATCTGTGCGAGATCAAGGACGTGCAGATCCGCGACGGTCTGCACATCCTGGGCGGCGGCCCGGTCGCCGAGCCCCGCGTGAACCTGGTCCTCGCGGTCCTGCGCGCGTCCCAGGTGTGGGGCGGGCAGGCGAACGCGCTGCCGGGGCTGCGGGCCGCGCTGGCCGCGCACTTCGGGCTGGTCGAGAAGGAGCTGCTGGCCGAGCCGGGCGCACCGGTGAAGGTGCCGGTCGAGCTGACGGACCTGGTGGAGGGTCCGTCCCGGTCGGCCGCCGACGCGATCGACCTGCTGGAGCAGCTGTGCCGGCGGTTCGCGGAGGGCATGGAGGCCCGCGGCTGGGCGGTCGCCGAGAGCGCGCCGCTGGTCCGCGAGGTCCTGGGCACCGAACTCCCGGACGCGGTGGCCGTGCTGGAGTTCGCCTGCGCCGAGGTCGTACCGCGGCTCGCGCGCACCACGGACGAGATCGGGCACATCCTGCGCGCGCTGGACGGCGGTTACGTCCCGGCGGGCCCCTCGGGCTCCCCGACCCGCGGACTGGTCAACGTGCTGCCGACCGGTCGCAACTTCTACTCCGTCGACCCCAAGGCCATTCCCTCCCGGCTGAGCTGGGAGGTGGGCCAGTCGCTCGCGGACTCGCTGGTGCAGCGGTATCTGCAGGACACCGGGGAGTACCCCAAGTCGGTCGGCCTCACCGTCTGGGGCACCTCCGCCATGCGCACCCAGGGCGACGACATCGCCGAGATCCTCGCGCTGCTGGGCTGCCGCCCGGTGTGGGACGAGGCCTCGCGCCGGGTGACGGGGTTCGAGGTGGTTCCCCCGGCGGAGCTGGGCCGGCCGCGCATCGACGTCACGGTCCGGATCTCCGGGTTCTTCCGGGACGCGTTCCCGCATGTGGTCGGGCTGATCGACGACGCCGTACGGACGGTCGCCGAGCTGGACGAGCCCGCCGAGTCCAACTACGTGCGGGCGCACGTCGAGGAGGACGCCGCGGGGCACGGTGACCGGCGGCGGGCGACGGCGCGGATCTTCGGCTCGAAGCCGGGCGCGTACGGCGCGGGGCTGCTGCCGCTGATCGACGCCCGCAACTGGCGCTCGGACGCCGACCTCGCCGAGGTGTACGCGGTGTGGGGCGGCTACGCGTACGGGCGCGGGCTCGACGGGCGGGCGGCGCGCGGGGACATGGAGACCGCGTTCAAGCGGATCGCGGTCGCCGCGAAGAACGTCGACACCCGCGAGCACGACCTGGTCGACGCAGACGACTACTTCCAGTACCACGGCGGCATGGTCGCCATGGTCCGGCACCTGACCGGCGCCAACCCCGAGGCGTACGTGGGTGACAGCGCCGTGCCGGACCAGGTGAGGACCCGCACGCTCGGCGAGGAGACCCACCGCGTCTTCCGCGCCCGCGTGGTCAATCCGCGCTGGATGGCGGCCATGCGCCGGCACGGCTACAAGGGCGCCTTCGAGATGGCGGCGACCGTGGACTACCTGTTCGGCTACGACGCCACGGCGGGTGTGGTCGACGACTGGATGTACGAGAAGCTCAGCGCGGAGTACGTCTTCGACCCGGAGAACCGGGACTTCATGAAGAAGTCCAACCCGTGGGCGCTGCGCGGGATCACCGAGCGGCTGCTGGAGGCGGCCGACCGGGGGCTGTGGGCGGAGCCGGACGCGGACACGCTGGAACGGCTGCGCGCCACCTACCTCGAGCTGGAAGGCGACCTGGAGGGCGACCAGTGACCACCCCTTTCCCCTTTACGGCCGTGGTCGGCCAGGACGACCTGCGGCTCGCGCTGCTGCTGAACGCCGTCTCGCCGGCGGTCGGCGGTGTGCTGGTGCGCGGCGAGAAGGGCACGGCCAAGTCGACGGCGGTGCGCGCCCTCTCGGCGCTGCTGCCGCAGGTGCCCGTGGTTCCCGGATGCCGTTTCTCCTGTGACCCTGCCTCCCCCGACCCGTCCTGCCCGGACGGTCCGCACGAGCCGGGGCCGGGCGTTCAAAGGCCCTCGCGCATGGTCGAACTCCCCGTCGGCGCCTCAGAGGACCGACTCGTCGGAGCCCTCGACATCGAGCGCGCCCTGGCGGAAGGCGTGAAAGCCTTCGAGCCGGGCCTGCTCGCCTCGGCGCACCGCGGGATCCTGTACGTGGACGAGGTCAACCTGCTCCACGACCACCTGGTCGACCTGCTGCTGGACGCCGCCGCGATGGGTGCCTCGTACGTCGAGCGCGAGGGCGTCTCCGTGCGACACGCCTCGAAGTTCCTGCTCGTCGGCACGATGAACCCCGAGGAGGGCGAGCTGCGGCCGCAGCTGCTCGACCGGTTCGGGCTGACCGTGGAGGTCGCGGCCTCGCGGGAGCCGGACCAGCGGGTCGAGGTCGTGCGGCGCAGGCTGGCGTACGACGACGATCCGGCCGGCTTCGCCGCGCGGTGGGCGGGCGAGGAGGCCGTCGTACGGCAACGGATCGTGGCGGCACGGGAGTTGCTGCCGCAGGTGTGCCTCGGCGACGGGGCACTGCGGCAGATCGCGGCGACCTGCGCGGCCTTCGAGGTGGACGGCATGCGCGCCGACATCGTGATGGCGCGCACGGCGACCGCGCTGGCCGCGTGGGCCGGGCGGACGGATGTGCTGGCCGAGGACGTGCGGCAGGCCGCGCTGCTGGCGCTGCCGCACCGCCGCCGGCGCAACCCCTTCGACGCGCCGGGCCTGGACGAGGACAAACTGGACGAGACGCTGGAGCAGTTCTCCGGGGACGCCCCGGACGGCGACGAGGACCCCGACCCCGACGGCCCCGGTGGCGGCGGCGGTCGGCCGGCGCCCGACTCCGGTCCCCAGGGCGACGGCGGCGACGCCGCGCAGCCCGAGGCCGGTGAGGGCGGGCAGCCGGGGGCCTCCGGCGCGCGGGAGCAGTCGGCCGTACGGGCCGCCGAGCCCTTTCGCACCAAGGCGCTGAGCGTGCCCGGCATCGGCGAGGGTGCCGCCGGACGGCGCTCGCGCGCGCGGACCGAGCACGGGCGGACGACCGGGGCGCGCCGGCCCCGGGGGACGCTGACCAAGCTGCACCTGGCGGCCACCGTGCAGGCCGCGGCCCCGCACCAGCGGGCGCGCGGCCGGTCCGGTCCTGGGCTGGTGGTGCGCCGGGACGATCTGCGGCAGGCGACCCGTGAGGGGCGCGAGGGGAACCTCGTGCTGTTCGTGGTCGACGCCTCCGGGTCGATGGCGGCGCGGCAGCGGATGAGCGCCGTGAAGGGTGCCGTGCTGTCGCTGCTGCTGGATGCCTACCAGCGGCGGGACAAGGTGGGACTGGTGACCTTCCGGGGCGCCGCCGCCGATGTCGCGCTGCCGCCCACGTCCTCCGTGGACGCCGCCGCCGTCCGGCTGGAGTCGCTGCCGACGGGCGGCCGTACGCCGCTCGCGGCCGGGCTGCTCAAGGCGCACGAGGTGCTGCGGGTCGAGCGGCTGCGGGATCCGGCGCGGCGGGCGCTGGTCGTCGTGGTGACCGACGGACGGGCCACCGGTGGTCCGGAACCGGTGGCACTGGCGGGGCGCGCGGCGCGGCTGTTCGCGGCCGAGGGGGTCGCCTCCGTGGTCGTGGACTGCGAGTCGGGGCCGGTGCGGCTGGGGCTCGCCGGGCAGCTCGCGGGTGAGCTGGGCGGTACGGCGGTGACGCTGGACGAGCTGCGGGCCGACTCGATCGCCGGGCTGGTCAGGGATGTGCAGGGGACGCCGAGGAGGGCCGCGTAATGCCGCAGGGACAGCCGAGTGTCGTACCGGACGACGGTCTGACGACGCGTCAACGACGTAACCGGCCACTGGTCGTCGTGCACACCGGGATCGGCAAGGGCAAGTCGACCGCCGCGTTCGGTCTCGCGCTGCGCGCCTGGAACCAGGGGTGGCCGATCGGGGTGTTCCAGTTCGTCAAGTCGGCGAAGTGGAAGGTCGGCGAGGAGAACGCGCTGCGCGTGCTCGGCGCCTCCGGCGAGGGCGGGACCGTCGACTGGCACAAGATGGGCGAGGGCTGGTCCTGGGTCCAGCGGGGCATCCAGGGTGACAACGCGACCAACGAGGAGAAGGCCCGGGAGGGCTGGGAGCAGGTCAAGCGGGACCTCGCGGCCGAGACGTACCGGCTGTACGTGCTCGACGAGTTCGCGTACCCCATGCACTGGGGCTGGGTGGACACGGACGAGGTCGTGGAGGTGCTGCGGAACCGGCCGGGCACCCAGCATGTGGTGATCACCGGGCGGAACGCGCCGGAGAAGCTGGTCGACTTCGCCGATCTGGTCACCGACATGTCCAAGGTCAAGCACCCCATGGACGCGGGTCAGAAGGGCCAGAAGGGCATCGAGTGGTGACGTCGTCGGTGCCTCGGCTGGTCGTCGCCGCGCCTTCCTCGGGCAGCGGCAAGACCACCGTCGCCACGGGGCTGATGGCCGCGTTCGCCGCGCGGGGACTCGCCGTGTCCCCGCACAAGGTCGGGCCGGACTACATCGACCCCGGCTATCACGCGCTCGCGACCGGGCGGGTGGGGCGCAACCTGGACGCGTACCTGTGCGGTCCGGATCTGGTCGCCCCGCTGTTCCTGCACGGGGCACGGGGTTGCGATCTCGCCGTCGTCGAGGGCGTGATGGGGCTGTACGACGGGGCCGCGGGCCAGGGGGAGCTCGCGTCCACCGCGCATGTGGCCAAGCTGCTCAGGGCGCCGGTGGTGCTGGTCGTGGACGCGTCGTCGCAGTCCCGGTCGGTGGCGGCGCTGGTGCACGGGTTCGCGTCCTGGGATCCGGAGGTGCGGATCGGGGGCGTGATCCTGAACAAGGTCGGCTCGGACCGGCATGAGGAGCTTCTGCGGGAGGCGCTGGATTCGGCCGGGGTTCCGGTGTTGGGTGTGCTGCGGCGGGCGGCTCAGGTGGATACGCCTTCTCGGCATCTGGGGTTGGTGCCCGTTGCCGAGCGGCGGGCCGCTGCGGTCGACGCCGTTGCCGCGATGGCCGAACAGGTGGCCACCGGCTGCGACTTGCCCGCGCTGGAGGCACTTGCCCGTGCCGCGGGTCCCCTGCCGGAGGGCTCCGCCCCCTGGACCCCCGCCTCGCCCACCGGCCGTCCGGCTCCGCCGCCCGGGAAGCCGGCGCCCGTCGTGGCCGTCGCCGGTGGTCCCGCGTTCACGTTCTCCTACGCCGAGCACACCGAACTGCTCGCCGCCGCCGGTGCCGACGTCGTCACCTTCGATCCGCTGCGGGACGAGCAACTCCCGGACGGCACCGCGGGGCTGGTCGTCGGCGGTGGTTTTCCCGAGGTGTACGCGGCCGAGCTGTCCGCGAACGAGCCGCTGCGCAAGGCCGTCGCCGAGCTGGCGCTGGGCGGTGCGCCGGTCGCCGCCGAGTGCGCGGGGCTGCTCTATCTCAGCCGGGAGCTGGACGGGCTCCCCATGTGCGGCGTCCTCGACGCCACCGCGCGGATGACGGAACGGCTCACCCTCGGCTACCGGGACGCCGTGGCCGTCGGGGACAGTGTGCTGGCCGTCGCCGGGACCCGGATGCGGGGGCACGAGTTCCATCGCACCGTCGTCGAACCCGGCGCCGGTGCCGCGCCCGCCTGGGGGCTCACCGCCCCGGTGCGGCGGGTCGAAGGTTTCGTACAGCAGGGCGTGCACGCGAGTTATCTGCACACGCACTGGGCGTCGCAGCCCGGTGTGGCCCGTCGGTTCGTGGAGAGGTGCCGGACGTCATGAGCAGCAGGCTGGTCGGAGTCGGGGTCGGTCCCGGTGACCCGGAGCTGGTGACCGTCAAGGGGGTCAACGCACTGCGCGCGGCCGATGTCGTCGTCGTACCGGTGATGGACACCGGTGAGCGGGGCCGGGCCGAGGCGACCGTGTTGCACTACGTCCCCGAGGAGAAGGTCGTCCGGGTGGTGTTCGCGCTGAACGAGCGGACCGACCGGGCTCGCCGGGAGGCCGCCTGGGACGCGGCGGGCGAGCGGGTCGCCGAGTTGCTCGGCGGCCATGGGTCCGTCGCGTTCGCCACCATCGGGGATCCCAACGTGTACTCGACGTTCACGTACCTCGCGCAGACGATCGTGGAGCTGGTGCCGGGTACCGTGGTGGAGACCGTGCCCGGGATCACCGCCATGCAGGACCTGGCCGCGCGCTCGGGTGCCGTGCTGACCGAGGGCACCGAGCCGCTGACGCTGGTGCCGGTGACGGCGGGTTCGGCGGTGCTCAAGGAGGCGCTGGCCGGGCCGGGGACCGTCGTGGCGTACAAGTTCGGGCGGCAGGCCGCCGAGGTCGCCGAGGCGCTGCGGGAGACCGGGCGGATCGGGGACGCCGTGTGGGGCTCGGCGCTCGGGCTGCCGGAGGAGTCGGTGCGGCCGGCCGCCGAGCTGGACGGGGCTCCGCTGCCGTACCTCTCCACGCTGATCGCGCCCCCGCGGCGCGACGGCGGGCGGGGCGGGAAGCTGTGACGCGGACGGCGCGTTCGGCCGCCGGCGGTCGCGGGGCCTCGGTCACCGCGGGCCCGGGGGGCTCGGCGGCCGGGGGCCGGAGTGGCTCGGCGGCACAAGGGTGGGACGGCTCGGCCGCCGGTCGGCGCACGGGCTCGGCCGCCGGTCGGCGCACGGGCTCGGCCGCCGGTCGGCGCACGGGCTCGGCCGCCGGTCGGCGCACGGGATCAGCTGCCGGTCGGCGCGCGGGATCAGCTGCCGATCGGCGCACGGGATCAGCCGTCGCGAGCCGGGGTGGCCCGGCCACCGGAAGCCAGGCCGGCACAGCCGCCGCCGGGCGCGCGGCCTCAGGCGTCGGACACCGGGTCGGCTCGGCCGCCGGGCACCCGGTCTGCTCAGCCGCCGGAGACGCCGACCACCAGCCAGATGAACGCCGCGCCGGCCACCGTGCACAGCAGGGTGGAGTGGGCCGGGTGCTCGTGGTGGGCCTCCGGGAGGATCTCGGCGGCGGCGAGGTAGAGCAGCACGCCGCCGAAGAGGCCGAGATAGCCGCCGAGCACCGGCTCGGGGATGTGGATGAAGGCGGTCGACAGGGCGCCCACGAGCGGTGCGCAGGCGTCGGCGACGAGCATGCCCACCGCCCGGCGGCGCGCGTTGCCGTACAGGTTCGTGATGGTGAAGGTGTTGAAGCCGTCGGCGAAGTCGTGCGCGATCACGGCGAGCGCGACGGACGTCCCCATTCCGCCGCCCACCTGGAAGGCCGCGCCGATCGCCACGCCGTCCATGGCGCTGTGGCCGACCATCGCGGCGGCCGCCGTCAGGCCCACCTCGGGCGCCCGGTGGTTGTGCTCGGCACCGCCGTGCGCCGCCCGCCGGGCGGCCAGCGTGCGCTCCACGAGGTGGGCCAGCAGGAAGCCGGCCACGAACAGCAGCAGGGCGGCGGGTACGCCGAAGATCTCGCGGCCGGCCACGTGCAGCGCCTCGGGCAGCAGGTCCAGGCCGACCACGCCCAGCATCAGTCCGCCGGCCAGTCCCAGGACCAGGTGCCGACGGTCGGTCACACGCTGGGCCGTCCAGCCGCCGGCCAGCGTCATCAGGAACGCGCCGAGCGCGACGAAGACCGCCATAGGGCCTTGCTATCCGATGGAGGGCTCTTCGCGCACATCCGGCGCCACCACAACCACCCCAAAATCTGACAATCACCCCATTTTGATTCGCGATTCCGTTGCGCGTTTTCGTACGAGAGGACCCCTTCCCATGGCCGATGCCCCCACCGGCAAGGTGACGTTCGTCGGTGCCGGCCCCGGCGCCGCCGACCTGCTGACGTTCCGCGCCGCGCGCGCGATCGCCGAGGCGGACGTGGTGATCTGGGCGGCGAGCCTGGTCCAGGCGGAGGTCCTGGAGCACGCGCGCGAGGACGCGGAGATCCTGGACTCGGCGACCATGTCCCTGGAGGACGTCGTCGCCGTCTACCGGCGAGCCCACGCGGAAGGGCTGCGGGTGGCGCGGATCCACTCCGGGGACCCGGCGCTGTGGGGCGGCACGCAGGAGCAGCTGGACCGGTGCGCGGAGGTCGGGATCGCCACGGAGGTCGTCCCGGGTGTCTCCTCCTTCTCGGCCGTCGCCGCGCTCGCGCAGCGCGAGCTGACCATCCCGGAGGTCGCCCAGTCCGTGGTCCTCACCCGGCTCGGCGGCGGCAAGACGCCGATGCCGCCCGGTGAGGAGGTGCGCGAGTTCGCCCGGCACGGCACCACCATGGCGATCTTCCTGTCGGCGGCGCGCAGCGGCCAGCTGGTGCGGGAGCTGCTGGAGGGCGGCTACCCGACGGACACCCCGGTCGTCATCGCCCACCAGGCGACCTGGCCGGAGGAGCTGGTCGTGAAGTGCACGATCGGCACGCTGGAGGAGACGGTCAAGGAGCACAAGCTCTGGAAGCACACGCTCTTCCTGGTCGGCCCGGCCCTGGACGCCCACGGCACCCGCTCGCACCTGTACCACCCCGGTCACTTCCACGGCTATCGCAAGGCCGACCCGCAGGCGCGGCGGGCGCTGCGCGAGCGGGGAGCGAGCAGTTGATCACGGTCGTCGGCACGGGCACCCAGGCGGGAGCGCCCGTCCCGCGGGACGTGCTCGCGAAGGCCGCCCTGGTGGTCGGCGGACGGCGTCACCTGGACGCGGTGCAGCTGCCCGAGGGCGCGGAGCGCATCGTGCTCGGGCCGCTGGCGCCCGCCCTGGACGCGATCGCGGAGTACGTCGGCAAGGAGTTGCCGGTGGCCGTGCTGGCCTCCGGCGATCCCGGGTTCTTCGGGATCGTGCGGGCACTGGCCGAGCGGTTCGGGTCCGAGCGACTGGACGTGCGGCCGGGGGTGTCCTCGGTGGCCGCCGCGTTCGCCCGGATCGGGCTGCCGTGGGACGACGCGGTCGTCGTGAGCGCGCACGGGCGTGACCTGCGCACCGCGGTCAACGTGTGCCGGGCGCACCCGAAGACGGCCGTGCTGACCGGGCCGGGGGCCGGGCCCGCCGAGCTGGGGGCGGCCCTCCTCGCCGACGGCGACCGGGTGCTCGTCGTGGCGAGCGCGCTCGGCGATCCGGAGCGCGAGCGCGTGGAGCGGGTGACACCGGCCGAGGCCGCCGCCCGGGACTGGGGTGCGGCGGTGAGCGTGGTGCTGTGCCTGGACGAGGCACGGGCACTCGGCGCCGTGCGCACGGTCGCCGGGGTGCCCGAGCGGCCGGCCGGATGGGCCCTGGACGAGGGCGCGTTCGCGCACCGCGACTCGATGATCACCAAGTTCGAGGTGCGGGCGCTGGCCCTCGCCCGGCTCGGGCCGCGCCCGGGCGACCTGGTGTGGGACGTCGGCGCGGGCTCCGGCTCGGTGGCGGTGGAGTGCGCGCGGCTCGGCGCGGCCGTCGTCGCCGTCGAGAAGACCCCGGACGGGGTCGAGCGGATCCGCGCCAACGCGGACGCGCACGGTGCCGACGTGCGCGTGCTGCACGGCGAGGCGCCGGACGCGCTGTCCGGCCTCGCCGACGACCCCGACGCCGTGTTCGTCGGCGGCGGGGGGCGCGAACTTCCCGCAGTCGTCGAGGCGTGCGCACGGCGGGCGCGGCGGACCGTGGTCGTCGCCATGGCCGCGCTGGACCGGGTGCCGGCGGCGCGCCGGGCACTGACGAGCGCCGGGTTCCACTGCGACGGAGTGCTGCTGCAGTCGTCCCGGCTGGCACCGCTGCCGGGCGACGTGACCCGGCTCGCGGCCACCAATCCCGTTTTCCTGCTGTGGGGCGTGCGGCCCCCGGCATCCAGTGAAGGAGTGACTCCGTGATCGGCCTCATTTCCGCCACCGCGGCGGGGGCGGCGGCGCGCGACCGGCTGGCCGCGGCCTGGCCGGACCGTACGCGGGTGTACGACGGTCCCGTCGGCGCGGCCGTACGGGCCGCGTTCGCCGAGTGCGAGCAGTTGGTGTGCTTCCTGGCGACGGGCGCGACGGTACGGCTGCTCGCGCCGCTGCTCGGTGACAAGGCGACGGACCCGGGTGTGGTGTGCGTGGACGAGGGCGGCCGGTTCGCGGTGTCGCTGGTCGGCGGGCACGGCGGCGGCGCCAACGAACTCGCCCGTGAGGTGGGCGCGTTGCTGGGAGCCGAGCCGGTGGTGACGACGGCGACGGACTCGGTGGGGCTGCCGGGTCTGGACACCCTCGGGTTCCCGTTCGAGGGAGCGGTGGCCTCGGTGTCGCGGGCTCTGCTGGACGGTGAACCCGTCGCCCTGGAGGCCGAGTTGCCGTGGCCGCTGCCGCCGCTGCCCACCTCGCCGCAGGGGTCGTACACGATCCGCCTGACGGACCGGGCGGTCGAGCCGGGTGAGCGGGAGGTGCTGCTGCGGCCCCCGTCCCTGGTGGTCGGCGTCGGCGCGTCCAAGGGCGCGCCCGCCGAGGAAGTGCTCGGGCTGGTCGAGGAGACGCTCCTGGAGGCCGGACTGTCGGTCCGGTCGGTCGCCGAACTCGCCACCGTGGACGCCAAGTCGGAGGAGCCGGGCATCGTGGCCGCCGCCGAGCGGCTGGGAGTACCTCTGGTGACGTACCCGGCCGGGCAGCTGGCGGCCGTCGAGGTGCCCAACCCGTCCGACGCGCCCCTCGCGGCCGTCGGCACCCCGTCCGTGGCGGAGGCGGCGGCGCTGGTGCGCGGAGGCGAACTCCTCGTGCCCAAGCGGAAGTCCGAGCACGCCGACGGCCGGCCGGCGATGGCGACCTGTGCGGTCGTACGGCGTCCGGCGCGCGGGCGGCTCGCGGTGGTCGGGCTCGGGCCGGGCGCCCGGGACCTGCTCACCCCGCGCGCGGCCGAGGAACTGCGCCGGGCCTCCGTGCTGGTCGGCCTCGACCAGTACGTCGACCAGATCCGCGACCTGCTGCGGCCCGGCACCCGGGTGCTGGAGTCGGGGCTCGGCGCGGAGGAGGAGCGGGCCCGTACGGCGGTCGCCGAGGCCCGCGAGGGGCGTGCGGTGGCGCTGATCGGCAGCGGTGACGCGGGCGTGTACGCCATGGCCTCCCCCGCGCTCGCCGAGGCGTCCGACGACATCGACGTGGTCGGCGTGCCGGGTGTGACGGCGGCGCTGGCCGCCGGGGCGATCCTGGGCGCGCCGCTCGGGCACGACCATGTGTCGATCAGCCTGTCCGACCTGCACACGCCGTGGGAGGTCATCGAGCGGCGGGTGCGGGCGGCCGCCGAGGCGGACATCGTGGTCACCTTCTACAACCCGCGCTCCCGGGGCCGCGACTGGCAGCTGCCCAAGGCGCTCGCGATCCTCGCGGAGCACCGGGAGCCGACGACGCCGGCCGGTGTCGTCCGCAACGCCTCGCGGCCGGACGAGTCCAGCCGGCTGACCACTCTCGCGGCGCTGGACCCGGCGAGTGTCGACATGATGACCGTCGTCACCGTGGGCAACACCGCGACCCGGAACATCGCCGGGCGCATGGTGACCCCGCGCGGCTACCGCTGGCAGGAGTCCGCGTCGGCGAGCGGCTCCGCCGCGGGGCAGGAGAGCACGCGGCCGAGCACGCAGGAGGAGGCCCGGTGAACAGGATCGTCCATCCCATCGAGCAGGAGTCCTTCCGGCGGCTGCGCGCCCGCCTGGACACCGCGCACTTCCCGCCGCTGACCAGGGCGGTGGTCGAGCGGGTCATCCACTCCGCCGCCGACCTGGAGTACGCGAACGACCTCGTCATAGACGAGGCGGACCTGGTCACGGCGCACGCCGCGCTGCACGCGGGCGCGCCGGTCGTCGTGGACGTGGAGATGGTCGCGGCCGGCATCACCCGCCGGGACACCGTCTGCCGGCTGAAGGACGCCGGGTCCGGGCCGGGGCTGACCCGTTCGGCGCACGCGATCCGGCTCGCGTACGAGCAGGTCGGGCCCGGGGCGATCTGGGTGATCGGCTGTGCGCCAACCGCCCTGGAGGAGCTGCTGACCCTGGACGCCTCCCCCGCACTCGTCATCGGCCTGCCCGTCGGCTTCGTCGGCGCGGCCGAGTCCAAGGAGGCGCTGCGCGCGAGCGGGCTGCCCGCCGTGAGCAACGTGTCCGAGAAGGGCGGCTCGGCGGTCGCCGCCGCAGCGCTCAACGCCCTGCTGTACCACCCGATTTCCGCGAAGGAGACACCGTGACCACCCCTCCCCCCGCGCTGCTCGTCGCCGGCCACGGCACCCGGGACGAGGCCGGAGCCGAAGCGTTCCGCGACTTCGTACGGGAGCTGGGCCGCCGGCACCCCGAACTGCCCGTCGCCGGCGGCTTCATCGAGCTGTCCCCGCCGCCGCTGGGCGACGCCGTCACCGAGCTGGTGGAGCGCGGGGTGCGGCGGTTCGCGGCCGTGCCGCTCATGCTGGTGTCCGCCGGGCACGCCAAGGGGGACATCCCGGCGGCGCTGACCCGCGAGAAGGAACGGCACCCGGGGATCTCGTACACCTACGGGCGTCCGCTCGGCCCGCACCCGTCGCTGCTGTCGGTGCTGGAGCGGCGGCTGGACGAGGCGCTGGGCGCGGCCGGGCACGACCCCGCGGACCGGGCCGACGTCACCGTGCTGCTGGTGGGGCGCGGGTCCACCGACCCGGACGCCAACGCCGAGGTGCACAAGGCGGCGCGGCTGCTGTGGGAGGGGCGCGGGTACGCCGGTGTGGAGACGGCGTTCGTGTCGCTGGCGGCGCCGGACGTGCCGAGCGGTCTCGACCGGTGCGTGAAGCTGGGCGCCCGGCGGATCGTCGTCCTGCCCTACTTCCTGTTCACCGGGATCCTCCCGGACCGGGTGCGGGAGCAGACCGGCCAGTGGGCCGCGGCGCATGCCGAGGTCGAGGTGTGCTCGGCGGACGTCATAGGACCCGAGCCGGAGCTGCTGGACCTGGTGATGGAGCGCTACGAGGAGGCCGTCAAGGGCGATCTGCGCATGAACTGCGACTCGTGCGTGTACCGGATCGCGCTGCCGGGGTTCGAGGACAAGGTGGGGCTGCCGCAGCAGCCGCACTTCCACCCGGACGACGACGGGCACCACCACGGGCACCACCATCACGGGGGGCACTCCCACAGCCATGCGCACTGAGGACTCCGGGCACACCGGGCACGATCTGCGTCACCACGGGGACGCCGAGGTGCGGGACGACGGGGCCGCGCTGGTCGACCTCGCCGTCAACGTGCGGGCGGACACGCCTCCGGCGTGGCTGCGGGAAGAGATCGCCGGATCCCTGTCGTCGCTCGCGGCCTACCCGGACGGACGGGCCGCGCGGGCGGCGGTGGCGGCGCGGCACGGGCTGCCGGTGGACCGGGTGCTGCTGACGGCGGGCGCGGCGGAGGCGTTCGTGCTGCTGGCGCGGGCGCTGAAGGTGCGCCGGCCGGTGGTCGTGCATCCGCAGTTCACCGAGCCGGAGGCGGCGCTGCGGGATGCGGGGCACACCGTGGACCGGGTGCTGCTGCGGGAGGCCGACGGCTTCCGGCTGGACCCGGCGGCCGTCCCGGAGGACGCCGACCTGGTGGTGATCGGGAACCCGACGAATCCGACGTCGGTGCTGCATCCCGCCGAGGCCGTCGTCCGGCTCGCTCGCCCGGGTCGGACGCTGGTGGTCGACGAGGCGTTCATGGACGCCGTGCCGGGCGAGCGGGAGGCGCTGGCCGGGCGGACCGATGTGCCGGGTCTGGTCGTGCTGCGCAGTCTGACCAAGACGTGGGGTCTGGCCGGGCTGCGGATCGGGTACGTACTGGCTCCTTCGGAGATCGTCGCCGAGTTGGAGCGGGCGCAGCCGTTGTGGCCGGTGTCGACGCCGGCGCTGGCCGCGGCGGCGGCGTGTGTGGCGCCGAGGGCGCTGGCGGAGGCCGCGCACGCGGCGCATCGGATCGCGGCGGACCGCGCCCACCTGGTGACGGGCCTGGCCGCGTTCGCCGACCGGGGTGTACGGGTGGCCGGTCCCGCCGAGGGCCCGTTCGTGCTGGTGCGCGTGCCGGGCGCCGCCGCGGTGCGACGGCGCCTGCGCGAGCTGGGCTACGCGGTACGGCGCGGGGACACGTTTCCCGGTCTGGACGACGACTGGATCCGCATGGCCGTGCGCGACAGGGCCACGGTGAACGGGTTCCTGGCGGGGCTGGAGCGCGCGCTGGGCTGACCCCGCCAGGAGTTCCGTCAGCCCTTGCGGCGGCGTGCCACCGTCAGCGCTCCGCCGCCCACCAGCACCAGCACCAGTGCGCCGCCCGCGATGTACGGCGTCGCCGAGCTGCCGCCCGTCTCCGCGAGGTCGGCTTCGGCTCGGGCGCCCTGGGGTTTCACGGCGGCGGCCGGGTCGTGGCTCGGGACCGGGTTGCCCTTCGGCGGGTGCATGGGCGACTCGCACGTGGCCTTGGCCAGCGTGACCGTCCCTTCCACCTCGGCGACGTTGAGCTTCAACGGGTTGACGGAGACCTTGAGTTCGAGGGCCGTCGCGGCGGCCGTGCGCGTGGTGGTCCGGCGTTGGGAGAGGTCGAGGCGGACCTCGCCGACGCCGGGCACCTTCACCTCGGTGGGGCCGCCGGCGGTGAGCGTGACGCGCTTGCCGAGGACGGTGACGGCGCCGAGGACGTTCGCCGAGGCGACGGGCCGTCTGCCCACTTCGCAGGTCGCCTTGGCGGTCACCGTGTCGGCCTCGATCACGGAGAGCAGGGGCAGGCCCGGCACGTGCAGCCGGGCGTGGACGACACGGACGGAGCCCTCGGCGCTCTTCGACGTCACGGTGGCCTTGGCCGAGGCGACGTCCGCGCCGAGAACCGTGAACGGGCTTCCTCCGTTCACCCCGTCGAGCCGGGCCGACAGCGCGGTCCTGTCGGCGCTGCGCGGCGCCTGGACCTCGTTGAGGGAGAGCGCGAGCGGGACGTTCACGGTCTTGTTGAGCAGGGACACGTCGAGCCCGGTGCGCAGCACGACGGCGGAGGCGCGACCGTGGTCCTCGGTCGCGTGTGCGGCGCCCGCGCCCAGGGCCGCGGGACCTGCGGCGAGGGCGGTGACCGTCGCCACGGCGGCGAGACGGCGTGCGGGCATGCGGAAGTTGTTGCTGTTCAAGGTGGTGGGACCCCCAGACGGAACATGCTTGGGACCCGACAACTGTTACGCACTGAGGGTGAACGGGCGGCAATCCTGAGTTACTTCACTCATTCGTGGATACTCCGCACGTTTCTTCGAAACATTGGGCACACCCGTTCCCCCGCACCCCTAGCCCCTAGCCCCTACGCCCCTCTACTCAACGACGTGCCCGTTCAGGACCACCCGGCGCGGTGCCGCCAACACCCGTACGTCCGCACGGGGATCGGCCTCGTACACGACGAGGTCGGCCGGTGCGCCCTCCTCCAGGCCGGGGCGTCCGAGCCAGGCGCGGGCGCCCCAGCTCGTCGCCGAGAGGGCGTCCAGCGGCGGGATGCCGGCCGTGACCAGTTCCTCGACCTCGGCGGCGACCAGTCCGTGCGCCAGCGTGCCGCCCGCGTCCGTGCCGACGTACACCGGGATCCCGGCGTCGTAGGCCCCGCGCACGGTGTCGTAGCGGCGCTCGTGCAGCCGGCGCATGTGGGCCGACCAGCGCGGGTACCTGGTGTCGCCGCCGGCCGCGAGCCGCGGGAAGGTGGCGATGTTGACGAGGGTCGGGACGATCGCGACGCCGCGCTCGGCGAACAGCGGGATCAGCTCGTCGGTGAGCCCGGTGGCGTGCTCGACGCAGTCGATGCCCGCCTCGACCAGGTCGCGCAGCGAACTCTCCGCGAAACAGTGCGCGGTGACGCGGGCGCCGAGCCGGTGGGCCTCGGCGATGGCCGCCTCGACGGCGTCGCGCGGCCAGCAGGCGGACAGGTCACCGAGGTCGCGGTCGATCCAGTCGCCGACCAGCTTGACCCAGCCGTCACCGCGCCGGGCCTCCTGGGCGACGTACGCGACGAGTTCGTCCGGCTCGATCTCGTGGGCGAAGTTGCGGATGTAGCGCCGGGTGCGGGCGATGTGCCGGCCGGCCCGGATGATCTTCGGGAGGTCCTCGCGGTCGTCGACCCAGCGGGTGTCGGAGGGCGAGCCCGCGTCGCGGACCAGCAGGGTGCCGGCCTCCCGGTCGGTCAGCGCCTGCTTCTCGGCGGTGTCCGCGTCCACCGGGCCCTCGGCGCCCAGACCGACGTGGCAGTGCGCGTCGACCAGGCCGGGCAGCGTCCAGCCCTCGACGGTCCGGACGTCCCGGACGCCGGCGGGGCGGTCGTAGGAGACGCGGCCCCCGATCACCCACAGCTCGTCGCGGACGTCCTCGGGCCCCGCCAGGACCCGGCCCTTCACGTGCAGCACCGCGCGATCGCTCATGTATCGCACCTTAATGAGCCGGGACGCGGTCCCGTTAGTGAGCTACGCCTCTGTCTTGCCCACCTGGTCCGACTTCCCCACCTGGTCCGAGGTCTCCTCCTCCACCTCGGCCATCGCCGGGTCGAGCAGGCGGGACAGGAAGTGGCGGGTGCGCTCGTGCTGCGGGTCGCCGATGACCTGCTCGGGGCTGCCGTCCTCGACGATCACGCCGCCGTCCATGAAGACGACCCGGTCGGCGACCTCGCGCGCGAAGGTCATCTCGTGCGTGACGACCATCATCGTCATGCCGTCCTCGGCGAGGCTCCGCATCACCGCGAGGACGTCACCGACGAGCTCGGGGTCGAGCGCGGAGGTCGGCTCGTCGAAGAGCATCACCTCGGGGCCCATGGCGAGCGCGCGGGCGATGGCCACGCGCTGCTGCTGGCCGCCGGAGAGGGACGACGGGTAGGCGCCCGCCTTCTCGGACAGGCCGACCCGGGCCAGGTTCTCGGCGGCGATCCTCGCGGCCGTCCTCTTGTCGCGCCGAAGGACCCGTCGCTGCGGGAGCGTGAGGTTCTCGGTGACGCTGAGGTGCGGGAAGAGGTTGAACTGCTGGAAGACCATGCCGATCCGGCGGCGGGCGGCGTCGATGTCGACGTCCGGGTCGGTGATCTCGGTGCCGCCGACGAAGACCTGCCCCTTGGAGGGCTCCTCCAGGAGGTTCACGCACCGCAGCAGGGTCGACTTGCCGGAGCCGGACGGGCCGATGACACAGACGACCTCGCCCTGGTTGATCTCCAGGTCGATCCCGCGCAGGACGTGGTTGTCGCCGAAGGACTTGTACAGGTCCTGGACGCGGATCTCGGGGCTGGTCTCCGGGCGGGTCACGTGATCTCCTTCTGGGCCTTGGCCTCCATGCGGCGGGCGACGAAGCCGAGCGGGATGGTGACCAGCAGGTAGCACAGGCCCGCGACCAGGATCGGCGTGGAGTTGGCGGTCGTGCTCGCCAGGTCCCGGCCGAACTTGGACAGTTCGCGCTCCTCCAGGGTCACACCGAGCAGCAGGACGAGGGAGGAGTCCTTGAAGAGCATGATCAGCTCGTTGGTGAGCGGCGGGAGGATGATCCGCACGGCCTGCGGGATGATGATGGAGATCATCGCGCGGGCGGGCGAGAAGCCCAGCGAACGGGCCGCCTCCGTCTGCCCCTTGGGCACCGCCTGGATACCGGCGCGGAAGGTCTCCGCCATGTAGGCGGCGCCGATGAGCCCGAGGCCGAGCGCGGCCTTGCCGTACGTGCCGCCGGGGATCTCGGTGCCCGGGAAGGCCAGCGGCACGGCCACCGCGATGAAGACGAAGATCAGCAGGGCGGGCAGGCCGCGGAAGATCTCGATGTAGACGCCGGCCAGCCAGCGGTAGGGCCCCACCGAGGACAGCCGCATCAGGGCGACGACCAGGCCGAGCACCACGCCGACGGCGAAGCCGGACACCGTGAACAGCACGGTGTTCTTCAGCGCCAGCGTGATGACGTCCGGGAACATCTGCCGGGCGATGGAGCCCTGCGCGAACTGGTTCTGCAGCCGGCCCCAGTCCGCCGTGACCGCCACAGCGATCACGGCGGCGACGAACACGACGTACTGGATGCCGCGCGAGAGCCGGCGCTTCTGCCGCCGGGTCAGGCCCTTCTTCTTCGGGTTCTTCGGCTGGAGTCGTACGTCGAGCTCGCTCATGAGGCGGCGGGAGAGGCCGCGGAGGCGTCGTACGGGCCGATCCACTGCTCGTAGATCTTCTTGTAGGTGCCGTCGGCCTTGGCGGTCGTGAGGGCCTTGTTGATGGCGTCGAGCAGGACCTTGTTGCCCTTCTTGACCGTGAAGCCGTACTGCTCACCGGTCTTGATGTTCTCGACGAGCTTGAACTTGTCCGCGTTGGCCTTGTCCTTCAGCCAGCCCTGGACGACCGGGTAGTCGATGACGACCGCCTGGACCTGGCCGGTGCGCAGGCCGTTGATGACCGCGTCGGAGGACTCGAAGGAGACCGGGTCGTAACCCTTGCTCTTGGCGTAGTCCTCGCCGGTGGTCTGCGCCTGGGCGCCGAGCTTCTTGCCCTTGGCCTTGACGTCGGCGAGCGAGTTGACGCCGCTGCTCTTGTCCACGAGGACGGCCTGGGTGGCCTCGAAGTACGGGTCGGAGAAGTCGACGTTCTTCTTGCGCTCGGGCGTGATCGTCATGCCGGCCGCGGCCAGGTCGCACTGGCCGGAGTTGAGGAACGCGCCGGTCTTGAAGTTCTCGAACGGCGTGTCGTTGATCACCTGCTTGACGCCCAGGTCCTTGGCGACGAGGTCGATGAGGGAGACGTCGAAGCCCTGCACCTTGCCGTCGACCTCCGACTGGAAGGGCGGGTAGGGCAGGTGGGTGCAGGTGGTCAGCTGACCGGCCTTGGCGAGGTGGACCCCCTTGACGGTGGTCTTGCCACTCCCCGAGTCGCTGGAGGAGCAGCCGGCCACGAGCACCAGCCCGGCCGTCGCGGTGGTGGCGGCCAGGATGCGGGTCCGGCGTCCGAGGAGCGTTTTCATGGAGGAAATCTCCCAGTAGAGGGAACTGTCAGTTCCGATTATAAGGATCAGTTTGAGTCTCTCAAACCAAACCCATGATCAAGGACCCCCCCGACTTAAGATCGGTGGAGTTGTCCCCTTGAAGGACCCCCGAACAACTCCCTGAACGACTTCCTGAACGACCTCCTGAACGAAGAGAGCACCGCCGTGACCCACCCCTTCCTCGATCTGCCCCCGCTGAGCGCCGAGCGGTTCGCCGCCATCGAGGACCGGGTGGCACGGCTGCTGGACACGCGGCAGGACGTCGTGATCACGCAGGGCGAGGCGCTGCTGCCGCTGGAGGGCGCGATCCGCGCGGCGGCCGGTCCCGGCACGACCGCGCTGAACGTGATCACGGGCCCGTACGGCCAGACCTTCGGGAACTGGCTGAGGGACTGCGGCGCGACGGTGCACGACCTCTCCGTCCCCTTCCACACGGCGGTGACCGCGGCGCAGATCCGGGAGGCGCTCGCCGAGCACCCGGAGATCGACTTCGTGTCCCTCGTCCACGCGGAGGCCGCGACCGGCAACACCAACCCGGTCGCGGAGATCGGCGAGGTGGTGCGGGAGCACGGCGCGCTGTTCTACCTGGACGCGGTTGCCTCGGTCGGCGCGGAGCCGGTGCTGCCGGACGCGTGGGGTGTGGACCTGTGCGTGATCGGGGCACAGAAGGCGATGGGCGGGCCGGCCGGCGTCTCGGCGATCTCGGTGAGCGAGCGGGCGTGGGCCCGGATGGCCGCGAACCCCAACGCCCCGCGCCGCTCCTACCTGTCCCTCCTGGACTGGAAGGAGCGCTGGATCGACGGTGGCCGCACGGCGCTGCTGCACGCTCCGGCCCAGCTGGAGATGCTGGCGCTGGAGGCGTGCCTGGAGCGGATCGAGGCGGCGGGTCCGGACGCGGTGATGGGCCGTCACCGTAGCGCGGCGCTGGCCGTGCGCGCGGGCGCGGTGGCCCTGGGCGGCGGCCTGGAGCCGTACGTGTACGAGGCGCGGGACGCGGCGCCGGTCGCGACGACCCTGCGGGTGCCGTCGGGCGTGGTGGCCTCCGAGCTGGTGGCCCGCGCCCTCGAGAGCGACCCCGCGCTGCCGCTGGCGGCCGGGGGCGGCGCCCTGGCCAAGGAGATGATCCGGGTCAATCACTACGGTCCCGACGCGACCCCGGCCGCCGTGCACAGCTCTCTCGCGGCCCTGGGCGCGGCTCTCGCCGAGCGGGGTCTCACGGTGGACCTGGCGGCGGCCCGCCGGGCGGCGGACGAGGCCTGGCGCTGACCCGAGCCCTTCACCCGACAGCGGCCCGCGCGAAATGCGCGGGCCGTTTTATTTTCCCGAAATCCGAAATCCAAACAGGGTTTCACCATTCCTTCGAATTCATTCGACGGCAGCTTCCCATATCCTCCTGCCCGCTTTTCGCGAAGCTAAACAACAATGTTTCGCATGGATTTTTCGGCTGTGACACATTCCACATGAGGGGTATTTTGTCACGATTCAAGGTTGGATATTTCAGACATACGACTCAAGCGGACGTCCATCTCGCTCGACGCCGCCGTGCATTTCTGAATTCGCCTCGCTAAATTCCTTCGGCATGACTGCCGCTGCAGCAGACCTGCTCATCGACCGACCGACGACGGCCGACGGGGCCGCACTCTGGCGCCTCGCCAAGGACTCGAAAACCCTCGATCTGAACTCCTCGTACAGCTATCTGCTGTGGTGCCGGGACTTCGCCGGCACCTCGGCGGTGGCACGCGGGGCGGACGGTGAGCCCGTCGGTTTCGTCACCGGGTACGTGCGGCCCGACCGCCCCGGCACCCTGCTCGTCTGGCAGGTCGCCGTCGACGCCGCCCAGCGGGGTCGCGGGGTCGCCGCCGCGCTGCTGGACGGGCTGACCGCGCGGCTCACCGCCGAACGCGGCGTCACCTCCCTCGAGACCACCATCACCCCCGGGAACACCGCCTCCGAGCGGCTGTTCACCTCGTTCGCGCAGCGCCACGGCGCGGACCTCACCCGCGAGGTGCTGTTCCCCGCCGACCTGTTCCCGGACGGCCCGCACGACCCCGAAGTCCTGTACCGGATCGGCCCGTTGCCCCACTGACCAGCCGACCAGCCGACCTGCCGATCCGTCGGTCCGCGGACCCGCGGACCCGTCGCCCCGCCGACCCGCACTCCAGCTCGCTTTGAGGAGCGATTCACCGTGACCATCACCCAGCCCGACCTCAGTGTCTTCGAGACCCTCGAGTCCGAGGTGCGCAGCTACTGCCGCGGCTGGCCCACCGTGTTCGACCGTGCGCAGGGCAGCCGGATGTACGACGAGGACGGCCACGGCTACCTCGACTTCTTCGCCGGCGCCGGCTCACTCAACTACGGCCACAACAACCCCGTCCTGAAACGGGCGTTGATCGACTATCTGTCCCGGGACGGGGTGACCCACGGCCTGGACATGTCGACCACGGCCAAGCGGACCTTCCTCCAGACCTTCCAGGATCTGGTGCTGCGCCCGCGCGATCTGCCGTACAAGGTCATGTTCCCGGGCCCGACCGGCACCAACGCCGTCGAGTCGGCGTTGAAGCTGGCCCGCAAGGTGAAGGGGCGGGAGGCGATCGTGTCGTTCACGAACGCCTTCCACGGGATGTCCCTGGGCTCCCTCGCCGTCACCGGCAACGCCTTCAAGCGGGCCGGTGCCGGCATCCCGCTGGTGCACGGCACACCGATGCCGTTCGACAACTACTTCGACGGCACGGTGCCGGACTTCCTGTGGTTCGAGCGGCTGCTGGAGGACCAGGGCTCCGGCCTGAACAAGCCGGCCGCGGTGATCGTGGAGACCGTGCAGGGCGAGGGCGGCATCAACGTGGCCCGGCCCGAGTGGCTGCGCGCCCTCAAGGAGCTGTGCGAGCGGCAGGACATGCTGCTGATCGTCGACGACATCCAGATGGGCTGCGGCCGCACGGGCGCCTTCTTCTCCTTCGAGGAGTCGGGCATCGCGCCCGACATCGTCACCGTGTCCAAGTCGATCAGCGGCTACGGCCTGCCGATGTCGCTGTGCCTGTTCCGGCCCGAACTCGACGTCTGGGAGCCGGGCGAGCACAACGGCACGTTCCGCGGCAACAACCCCGCGTTCGTCACCGCCACCGCGGCCCTGGAGACGTACTGGACCGATGGCTCGGCCATGGAGAAGCAGACCCGGACCCGCGGCGAGCAGGTCGAGCAGGGGCTGATCAACATCACCGAGGAGAACCTCGCCGACGTCAAGGAGTACCGCGGACGCGGTCTGGTGTGGGGCCTGGAGTTCCACGAGAAGGAGCGGGCCTCCCGGATCGCCCGGCGGGCCTTCGAACTCGGGCTGCTCATCGAGACGTCCGGACCGCAGGGCGAGGTCGTCAAGCTGCTGCCCGCCCTCACCATCACCCCGGACGAGCTGGACGAGGGCCTGAGCGTCCTGGCCCGCGCCGTCCGCGAGACCGTCTGACACCGGTCGCCGAGGAACCGGAACCGGCACCATCCACCGAGGAGGAAGCACAGCACCGTGATCGTCCGATCGTTCAAGGACATCGAAGGCACCGACCGGCATGTGAGGGCGAAGTCCGGCACCTGGGAGAGCAAGCGCATCGTGCTCGCCAAGGAGCGCGTCGGCTTCTCCCTGCACGAGACCGTCCTGTACGCAGGCACCGAGACGTCGATGTGGTACGCCAACCACATCGAGGCCGTCGTCTGCACCGAGGGCGAGGCCGAACTCACCGACCACGAGACCGGGAAGACGCACACGATCACCCCCGGCACCATGTACCTGCTCGACGGGCACGAGCGGCACACGCTGCGCGTCAAGGAGGACTTCCGCTGCATCTGCGTGTTCAACCCGCCGGTCACCGGACGGGAGGACCACGACGAGAACGGCGTCTACCCCCTGCTCACCGAGCCCGAGGAGGTGTGAGGCAACGATGACCACCGTCACCGACCTGTACCCCAGCCGCGCCACCACCGAGGTGACCACCCCCCGCAAGGACCCGGTCGTCTGGGGCTCCCCGGACACCCCCGGCCCGATCCCGGCGTCGGACCTCACGTCGTACGAACGCGACGGCTTCCTCGCCGTCGAGCAGCTGATCACGCCGGACGAGGTCGAGGTCTACCGGCGCGAGCTGGACCGGCTGGTCGCCGACCCGGCGATCCGCGCCGACGAGCGCGCGATCGTCGAGCCGCGGTCGCGGGAGATCCGCTCGGTCTTCGAGGTGCACCGGATCAGCAAGGTGTTCGCGCGGCTGGTGCGCGACGAGCGGGTGGTCGGCCGGGCCCGGCAGATCCTCGGCTCGGACGTGTACGTCCACCAGTCCCGGATCAACGTCAAGCCCGGTTTCGGCGCGAGCGGCTTCTACTGGCACTCGGACTTCGAGACCTGGCACGCCGAGGACGGCCTGCCCAACATGCGTACGGTGTCCGTCTCGATCGCGCTGACCGAGAACCACGACACCAACGGCGGGCTCATGATCATGCCGGGCTCGCACCGGACGTTCCTGGGCTGCGCCGGGGCCACACCGACGGACAACTACAAGAAGTCGCTGCAGATGCAGGACGCCGGCACGCCCTCGGACGAGGCGCTGACCAAGCTGGCGAGCGAGTACGGCATCAGGCTGTTCACCGGCCCGGCCGGCTCGGCGACCTGGTTCGACTGCAACTGCATGCACGGGTCCGGCGACAACATCACGCCGTTCCCGCGCAGCAATGTCTTCATCGTGTTCAACAGCGTGGAGAACGCCGCGGTGGAGCCGTTCGCGGCGCCGGTGCGCCGGCCGGAGTTCATCGGGGCCAGGGACTTCACCCCCGTGCGGTGAGGTGACAGATGCCGCGTCAGGGGCCTCCGTAAGGTGGGACAGCCCGGAGGCCCCTGACGCATGTCACAGCGCCGGGTAGAGATGCTGCAGCGGCTGGAGCAGGCCGGGCACGTACGGCGGCTGCCGGACCCGGCGGACCGGCGCGCGGTGCTGGTGGAGGCGACGGATTCGGGCACCCGGCTGCTGGCCGAGGTGGAGCGCGTGTGGAGCGTGCTGGAGGAGGAGAGCCTCGCCGGGCTGGCCCCGGCCGAGCGCGAGCAGCTGCTCACACTGCTCGGCCGGGTCGAGGCCAACCTGTGCGATCGGAACGCGGCACGGGGCCGACCGGACCGCGCGGACTCGTCAGGCGGACAGCGCGTTCAGCAGCCGGTCCACGTCGGCGGGCGTGTTGTACAGGTGGAACGCCGCGCGCAGGTTGCCGGCGCGGTTGGAGACCTCGATGTCCGCACGGCTCAACTCGGGCTGGCGGTCGCCGAGTCCGGGCACCGAGACGATCGCCGAGCCGGGCGCGGGCACGGCCGCGTGACCGAGGGAGGCGAGTCCGTCCCGGAACCGGTCGGCGAGGGCCACGTCGTGCGCGTGGACGGCGGCCGGGCCGAGTTCCTCCAGCAGTTCCAGGGAGCGCCGCAGGCCCGCGAAGGTGAACAGGGCGTGGCTGAGGTCGAACCGCCTTGCGGAGTGGGCGAGTTCGGCGACCGGGCCGTAGCAGCTCTCCCAGGGCTCCTCGCCGGCGGCCCAGCCCGCGAGCACCGGCGTCAGACCGCCGAAGTCCTCGGGGACCGTGAGGAAGGCCGCGCCGTGCGGGCCCAGCAGCCACTTGAAGGAGACGGTGGCGGTGAAGTCGTAGGCGCTCGCGTCCACCGGCAGCCAGCCGGCGGCCTGGGAGCAGTCGACGTAGGTGCGCGCGCCGTGCGCGCGGGCGGCCTCGCGCAGAGCGGGCAGGTCGGCGACGCGCCCGTCGGCGGACTGGGCGGCGCTGACCGCGACGAGCGCGGTCCCCGGCCGGACGGACTCGGGGATCCGCTCCAGCGGCACCGCGCGGACCTTGAGGTCGCCGCGGACGTGGAACGGGTTCAGCACGGAGGTGAAGTCGTCCTCGGCGGTGAGGACTTCGGCGCCGGCCGGCAGGGAAGCGGCGATCACCCCGGTGTGCGCGGCGACGGAGGCGCCGGCGGCGACCCGGCCGGCGGGGACACCGGCGAGGCGGGCGTAGGCGGCCCGGACGGCCTCCACGTCCTCGTAGAGCGGGGTCAGGGGCCGGCCCGCGGCCCGCAGCAGCGCCGCCTCGTTGAGGGCGGCGACGGTACGGGCGGGCAGCAGGCCGTTGCTCGCGGTGTTCAGGAAGGTGTTCTGCGGGGTGAACTCGGCGCGGACGAGGCTCTCGAACGTCTCCGTGGTCTCCATGGGTCCACTCTGCGACCCAGGGACCTGGCAGTCCATCGCGTATTTATGAGCAGATGCGCTTAGGAACGCTTATACGTCCGCGCCGAGCTGCGGTTTCCCGGTCCTGCGGTTGCTCAGCCCTGCGGCACCGCGCACCCGTCCGGGCCACAGGCCGCCCCGTCCCCCTGGCCGGCCTGGTCCAGCAGCTTCAGCGGGGAACGCTCGCCCCAGGCCTGGGTCAGCGCCTGGGTGAAGACCTCGGCGGGCTGGGCGCCGGAGACGCCGTACTTGCGGTCCAGCACGAAGAAGGGGACACCGTTCGCGCCGAGCTGGGCGGCCTCGCGCTCGTCGGCGCGGACCTCGTCGGCGTAGGCGGTGGGGTCGGCCAGCACACCGCGGACGGTGCCGGCGTCCAGGCCGGCCTCGACGGCCAGCTCCACCAGCCGCTCGTCGCTCTCGGCGAAGACGGACCGTTCCTCGGCGAAGTTGGCCCGGTAGAGGATCTGGATCAGCTCGTCCTGCCTGCCCTGCTCCTTGGCGAGGTGCAGCAGGCGGTGCATGTCGAAGGTGTTGCCGTGGTCGCGGCCCCGGGTGCGGTAGTCCAGGCCCTCGGCGGCGGCCTGGGCGCCCAGGTTGTCCTCGCCGGCCTGGGCCTGCGCCTCGCTCATGCCGTACTTCTTCGTGAGCATGGTGATCACCGGCTGGGTGTCGCCCTTGGCGCGGCCCGGGTCCAGCTCGAAGGAGCGGTGCACCACCTCGACCTCGTCGCGGTGCGGGAAGGCAGCCAGCGCCTTCTCGAAGCGGGCCTTGCCCACGTAGCACCAGGGGCAGGCGATGTCGCTCCAGATCTCGACGCGCATGTCTTCGGCTCTTCTCCAGGTCGTACGGGGACGGAGGATCTCTCCCCCCAGTACGTGAACGTTCAAACAGGCGTGTTCATTCCCCGGACACGGCGAAGCGCAGGACGAGGTGGTGGTCGCCCTCGGCGGGCGGGTTCTCCGGGTCGGGGAGCCAGCCCTGGCGGGCGTAGAAGGCCTGGGCGCGCGCGTTGTCCACGTGCACGTCGAGGACGGCCGTGCGCCTGCCGTCGGCCCGCCACTGCTCCTCGCAGGCCGTGTGCAGGGCCGTGCCGAGGCCGGAGCGCCAGCGGCCGGGGTCGATGTGGAACTGGAACAGCTTGACCGTGTCCGCGGGTGCGCCGTCCGGGGTGCGGAAGGAGGCGATGCCCACGATGCGGCCCTGCTCGACGGCGCACAGCACATGGGCGTCGGGGCGCGCGATGGAGGTGCGCCAGGCCTCCACCCAGTCGACGTCGGTCGGGGGAAGCCCGTCCGGATAGTAGGTGGAGCGCGCCCGGACGTGCAGATCGGCGATGTCCTCGGCCTCGGCGGGCAGGGCGGTGCGGATCACCCGGGCACCGGTCACACGTGCACTGATCATGCAACGGAGGACGCCGCGGGGCCCGTTCCGGTTGCGTGGCGCTCGCCCTCGCCCGCCGCCGCCCGGATCGTCAGCTGCCGTCGCGCAGGTCGTCCGGCCAGGTGTCGCGGAACTCGATGTGGTCGTACGTCACCACACAGCCCTCGCCGAGCGGCGACTGCGTCATGAACCCGACCAGCGCCGCTCCCGTCTCCTTCTCGTCGCCGAGGGTGAACAACCGCACGAAGGTCCAGCGTTCCCCGTCGCGCGAGGCGTGGAAGGCGAGCGCCCGGCCGGTCCTGCTGACCCGCAGCCACACCGAACTGCCTTCCACGGTGAAGGAGTTCGCGTCGTCGGAGTGCCCCCGGGTGACCACGGTGCAGATGGTGGGCACGTCCGGGGAGTACTCCAGACAGAGCTTGGCCCACGCCCGGTCGCCGACATGGACGTACAGCACGCCCGCGTCGAAGGAGGCACGGAACCCCACCGTGACGCGGGCGATCAGCTGGAAGTCGCCTTCGGGCGCCCCGAGCAGCCGGGGCGCGTCGGCGGCGGGGTCCAGGGCTTCCCCGGCCGGCGGCACGAACCGGTCCTGCCGGGGGCCCGCCCATCCCGTGAGCACACCGTCCTCGTACGACCAGTGCCCGTCGGGTCCGTAGGTGCGAAGGGCGAAGGGCAGTTCGGGAAGTTCCACGTCCATCGCCCCATCATCGCAGGGTGGCCTGCCCGCCTACCGCTCCAGGACCCCGTTGAACCTTCGGGGCAGCCCCAGCGGGTTGTCGTCGCGCAGTTCCCTGGGCAGCAGGGCCTCGGGCGCCCCCTGGTACGCCACCGGCCGCAGCCACCGCTCGATGGCCGTCCCGCCCACGGACGTGGACATGGAGGTGGTCGCCGGATAGGGCCCTCCGTGGTGCTGGGCCGGCGCCACGGCGACGCCCGTCGGCCATCCGTTCACCACCACGCGCCCGGCGAGCGGCGTCAGTTCGGCGAGGATCTCCGCGCCCCGCCCCTCCCCCGCGGCCTCCGCCGAGGACATCTGGACGGTCGCGGAGAGGTTGCCCGGCAGCCGCGAAAGGACCGCCGAGACCTCGGCCTCGTCGTCGTACCGCACCACCACGGTCACCGGCCCGAAGCACTCCTCCAGCAGCAGGTCGTACGCCCCGCCCTCGGCCAGCCTCGCCGCCGGCACGGTGAGGAAGCCCGCGCTGACGGTGTGCGCGCCGCCCGCCCCCGGGGTGACCGGGGACTCCACCTCGGGCAGCCGGCCCCGTTCGGCGACGCCCGCGACGAAGTTGTCCCGCATGCGGTGGTCGAGCAGCACTCCGGCCTCGGTGTCGCTGACCGCGTCGGTGAGCGTCTTGACCAGCCCGTCGCCCGCCGCGCCGGACGGCACCAGCACGAGGCCGGGCTTCACGCAGAACTGGCCGACTCCGAGGGTCATGGACCCGGCGAGCCCGGCGCCGATCGCCTCCGCCCGCTCGGCCACGGCCGCCTCGGTCACCACGACCGGGTTCAGCGAGCCCAGTTCGCCGTGGAACGGGATCGGCACCGGGCGCGCGGCGGCCGCGTCGAACAGGGCCCGTCCGCCCCGCACGGAGCCGGTGAAGCCGGCGGCGGTGACCAGCGGATGCCGGATCAGCTCGACGCCCGCGTCGAAGCCGTGCACGAGGCCGACGACGCCCTCCGGGATGCCGTGCTCGGCGGCGGCCCGGCGCAGCACCTTGGCGACCAGCTCGGACAGGGCCGGATGGTCGGGGTGGGCCTTGACGACCACGGGGCAGCCCGCGGCCAGCGCGCTCGCGGTGTCGCCGCCGGCGACGGAGAAGGCGAAGGGGAAGTTGGAGGCGGAGTAGACGGCCACGACACCGAGGGGGACCTTGTAGCGGCGCAGGTCCGGGACGGGTGGGGTGGGGGTGTCGTCGGGGTGGTCGATGACGACGTCCAGGAAGGCGCCCTCGTCGACGATGTCCGCGAAGGAACGCAACTGGTAGGTCGTGCGGGCGAGTTCGCCGGTCAGCCGGACCGGGCCGAGGGCGGTCTCTGCGTCGGCGGTCTCGATCAGACCGTCCTTGGCCGCGTCCAGGCCGGCGGCGGCCGAGCGCAGGAAGGCGGAGCGGACCGCGCGGTCGGCGAGGGCGCCGCGCGCCGCGTGCGCCGCCCGGACGGCCGCGTCCACCTCCTGCGCTGTGGCCTCCACCGCAACCTGTTCCCGCTGCTTCCCGTTGCGCGGGTCGACACTCCAGACTGGTGATGCTGCCACCGCGGGTCCCTCCCAGTGAGGCCGTACTTTCGAGGTCGATCGTCAGTTGCGTTCGATATACTGAACGCCGTCTCTGATGATGAATTTGCTGCTCGGAGACTATATATCGAGGTCCTCGTCGAACGAAGGGGTCAACGGCGATGTCGGCAGGCGAGACAGGCGGCGGGGCGCAGGTCAAGTCCGCGGTGCGGACCGTGGAGTTGCTCGAGTACTTCGCAGGCCGGCCCGGTATGCACTCCCTCGCGGCGGTGCAGGAGGCCGTGGGTTACCCCAAGTCCAGCCTGTACATGCTGCTGCGCACGCTCGTGGAACTGGGCTGGGTGGAGACGGACGCGACGGGCACGCGCTACGGCATCGGGGTGCGGGCGCTGCTGGTCGGCACGTCCTACATCGACGGCGACGAGGTGGTGGCCGCGGCCCGGCCGACCCTGGACCGGCTCTCCGACGACACCACGGAGACCATCCACCTGGCCCGTCTCGACGGCACGAACGTGGTCTACCTGGCCACCCGCCAGTCCCAGCACTACCTGCGCCCCTTCACCCGCGTCGGCCGCCGCCTGCCCGCCCACTCCACGTCCCTCGGCAAGGCGCTGCTGGCCACGCACACCGACGAGCAGGTCCGCAAGCTCCTCCCGGAGACCCTGCCGGCCCTGACGGAGCACACGATCACCGACCGCGAGGAACTCATCGAGGAGCTGCACCAGGTCCGCGAGCAGGGCTTCGCCGTCGACCGCGAGGAGAACACGCTGGGCCTGCGCTGCTTCGGCGTCGCCATCCCGTACCGCACCCCCGCTCGGGACGCCATCAGCTGCTCGGTGCCGGTGGCCCGCCTCACCCCGGCCCACGAGCAGATGATCAAGGACGCCCTGTTCGACGCCCGGGACCGGCTGACGCTCGCGACGCGGCGGCTCTGAGTCTGCGCCCTTTCCGAGTCTTGGCCTTTTCCGAGTCGTCATCTTTTCCGAGTCGTCGTCTTTTCTGAACATGGGATGAGAAAGCGGGCGTGCGGGAACGTTCGCACCCGTTCCACTCGTCTTCATCAGCGGCATGAACAAGACGATCAGGCGGGCGTCCGTCTTCGCGCTGCTGCTCGTGCTCGCTCTGCTGGTCAGGGCGACATGGGTGCAGTTCTACGACGGCAAGGCCCTCGCGGACGACAACGACAACCGCCGGAACGCGATCGAGACGTACTCCAGGCCGCTCGGCAACATCATCGTGGCGGGGAACTCGATCACGGGCTCGGCTCGGACGAAGGGCGGCGATCTCGCGTACAAGCGCACGTACACGGACGGTGAGCTGTACGCGCCGGTGACCGGCTACGCCTCGCAGGCCTACGCCCCGACCCAGCTGGAGGGCATCTACAAGGACCTGCTCAACGGCACGGACAGCCGGCTGAAGACCGTGCTGGACACGGTGACCGGCAAGCGCGCCGACCCGGGCAACGTGCTCACGACCATCAACCCCGCCGTGCAGAAGGCCGCCTACGAGGCGCTCGGCAACACGAAGGGCGGGGCCGTCGCCGTCGACCCGAAGACCGGCCGGATCCTCGCCGTGGTGTCGACGCCGTCGTACGACCCCTCGCAGCTCACCGACGCGAACACGGCCGGGTCCGCCTGGCAGCGGCTCAACGCGGACAAGGACAAGCCGCTCACCAACCGGGCGCTGCGCCAGCCGCTGCCGCCGGGCTCGACGTTCAAGCTGGTCGTCGCGGCGGCCGCGCTGGAGAACGGGCTGTACGAGAACGTGGACCAGCACACCAGCAGCCCCGACCCGTACACCCTGCCGGGCACGACGCGGCCGCTGGAGAACGAGAACCGGTCGGCCCCCTGCGAGAACGCCTCGATCCGGGTCGCCCTCCAGTACTCCTGCAACAACGTCTTCGGCAAGATGGCCGTCGACCTCGGCCAGGACAAGGTGAAGGCGATGGCCGAGAAGTTCGGCTTCGACGACCAGGAGCAGGACGTGCCCGTGCGGGCCTACACCAGCGTCTACCCCTCGGGCATGGACAAGGCGCAGACCGCCCTCTCCGGCATCGGCCAGTTCGACGTCACCGCGACCCCGCTCCAGATGGCCATGGTGTCCGCGGCCATCGCCGACGGCGGCAAGCTGGTCTCGCCGCACATGGTCTCGCGGATCACCGACAGCGGTGGCTCGGTGCTCGAGGACTACGACGACAGCGCGGACAGCCGCCAGATCATGGACTCCCACACGGCCGAGCAACTGCAGTCGGCCATGGAGACGGTGGTGAAGGAGGGCACCGGTACGAACGCGCTGATCGACGGGGTGACCGTGGGCGGCAAGACCGGTACCGCCCAGCACGGCGAGAACAACAGCAAGACGCCGTACGCCTGGTTCACCTCGTACGGCAAGTCCGACAGCACCGGCAAGGAGGTCGCCGTCGCGGTGATGGTGGAGCAGTCGGACGCGGCCCGCTCGGAGGTCAGCGGCAACGGGCTGGCCGCGCCGGTGGCGAAGGCGATGATGCGGGCGGCGTTGAAGTAGCCACCGGGAGGGGGCGGTTCGGCGGAACCGCCCCCGGCCTCACTTGACGCCCAGGATCTGCTCCACCGGGTCGATCGCGAAGTACACCAGGAACAGCGCCGAGACGCCCCACAGCAGCCAGTTGACCTCCCTGGCCTTGCCGACGACGGTCTTGATCACGACGTACGCGAGGAAGCCCGCGCCGATGCCGTCGGTGATGGAGTACGTGAACGGCATCGCGGCGATGGTGAGGAACGCCGGTACGGCGATCTCGTAGTCGTCCCAGTCGATGTGCTTGACGTGGGTCATCATCAGGAAGCCCACCGCGATCAGCGCGGGCGCCGCCGCCTGGAGCGGGACGATGGTGAGCAGCGGGGTGAGGAAGAGCGCGAGGCCGAAGAGGCCGCCGGTGATCAGGTTGGCGAAGCCGGTGCGGGCGCCCTCGCCGACGCCGGCGGCGGACTCGATGTAGGCGGTGTTGGAGGAGGCGGAGCCGATACCGCCCGCGACGGCCGCGGCGCCGTCGATGAACAGGACGCGGCCGATGCCCGGCACCTGCCCCTTCTCGTCCAGGAGTCCGGCCTCGGCGCTGATGCCGACGATGGTGCCCATGGCGTCGAAGAAGTCGGACAGGATGAGGGTGAAGACCAGCAGGACGGCGGTGAGGACACCCGCCTTGGCGAAGCCGCCGAACAGGCTGAAGTGACCGAAAAGACCGAAGTCCGGGGCGGCGACGAACTTGTCGGGGACCTTGGGGGTGGTCAGGCCCCACGTCTTGATGTCGGCCACGGCGTCGATGACGACCGCGACGACGGTCATCGTGACGATGCTGATGAGGATCGCGCCCTTCACCTTCCGGGCGAGCAGCGCGACCGTGATGAGGACGCCGAGACAGAAGACGAGGACCGGCCAGCCGGTGAGGCGTCCGACGGCGCCGAGCTGCACCGGCACGGTGGTGTGCGCGGCGTCCGGGATGCGGCTGACGAAGCCGGCGTCGACGAAGCCGATGAAGGCGATGAACAGGCCGATGCCGACGCCGATGGCCTGCTTCAGCTGCTGCGGGATCGCGTCCATGATCGCTCGGCGCAGCCCGGTGAGGACCAGGAGGCAGATGACGATGCCTTCGAGGACGACCAGGCCCATCGCGTCGGCCCAGCTCATCAGCGGCGCCAACTGGAAGGCGACGACGGCGTTGAGGCCGAGTCCGGCGGCGATGGCGAGCGGGAGGTTGCCGCCGACGCCCATGACGATCGTCATCACGCAGGCCACCAGGGCGGTGGCGGTGACGAGTTGGCCGGTGTCGAGGGAGTGCCCGAACTTGTCCTTGGCGCTGCCGAGGATGATCGGGTTCAGCACGAGGATGTAGGCCATGGTGAAGAACGTGGCGAAGCCGCCGCGTATCTCGCGGCCGAAACTGGATCCCCGTGCGGAGATTCTGAAGTACCGGTCGAGGCTGTTGCCGGGAAGTGGCGCGGCGCCTGGCCGCTGGTCCACCTTCGCCGTCTCGGACATGGGTGTACTCCTCGGTGCCTGGGGAGCGGTGCGCGGATGCTGGCTGGATTGTTCCCTCGCCTGATCGCTTTCAGGTGTGCGCCGTGTTACGGATTCGGCGCCACGGACGGGGCCGGGAGACGGTTTGACCCCTCCCCCGGTCAGATCCTGCGGATGTCGCCCTCGACGGCGGCGTGGGTGGGACGTCCGGAGACGGCGGCGGCGCGGGCGGTCGCCGACTCGCGGGTGAGCGTGGGGCCGACATGGGTGACAAGCAACTCCCGTACACGCGCCTCCTGGGCGATGCGGCCCGCGTCCTCCGGGGTCAGATGCACCTGTTCGCCGCCGTGATGCCGGTCGGTGTCGGCCTCGCACACGAACAGGTCGGCGTTGACGGCCAGTTCGGTCAGCGCGGTGCAGGGGCCGCTGTCGCCCGAGTAGGCCAGCACACTGCCCTGGCACTCGGCGCGCAGCCCGTACGCCTCGGTGTCGTGGGCGACGGCGCGGGCGGTCAGCCGGAGGTTCCAGTGCCGGACGTCGTGGCCGTCGTACAGGGCCCGGAAGTCGAAGATCTCCTTGAGGAAGTCGAGGTCCGGACGGCCGAGGAATCCGGCGAGCCGGCGGGCGCAGTCCTGCGGGGCGTAGACCGGGACGGGCACGGTCGGGGTCATCCCGCCGAACGCGAAGGCGTACGCGGCGGCGAGCAGGTCGGCGCTGTGGTCGGCGTGCAGGTGCGAGATCCAGATCGCGGTGAGCCGGGACGGATCCGTGTACCGCTGCAACGCGGCGAACGTCCCGGGCCCCGCGTCCACCCACACCTCGGCGCCGCCCCCGGACAGCAGGTATCCGGAACAGGGACGGTCTGGGCCGGGGTGGGGCGAGGCGGTACCGAGGACGGTGAGGCTGAGCGGCATGAAAGGGAGCGTACGACGCCGCGCACCCGACAACCTTCACCTCCTGCCCACAACGCCCCCCGACCCGTTACAGCGCCTCCATCACCCTAGGCCCGCCACCCCGGGTCCCGCCCGCTCAGGCCCACGGCGCGGTCCAGCAGGGATGCCTCCGCCGGGACCGGGACGACGGGGCCGAAGATGCCGTTGCCGCCACCGGCGTCGGTGGTGGCGGCGAGGAGGAAGCCGTGGGCAGCGTCGAGGGCGGCGGGGTCGGGATCGTAGTCGCGGCCGAGGGTACGGGCCAGGTCCCAGCCGTGGATCACCAGTTCGTCGGCGACGACGGCGCCCATGACCTCGCCGGGCAGGTCCACGCCTCCGGCGCGGGTCATGCCGGTCCAGGCCGCCGGATCGCGCCAGGCGTCGGCGAGTTCGTCCAGTGCCTCGGGCAGCTGCTCGCGCCAGTCGGGGCCGAGGTCGGGGACGCTTGCGTCGGGGCTGATGTCGGTCGTCGGCCCCAGTTTCTTGCGGGCGGTGTCGCAGAAGGCGACGGACAGCCCGTGGATGTGGGCCAGCAGGTTCCGCAGCGCGTAGTCCGGGCACGGCGTGGCGGCCGACAGTCGCTCGTCCGTCACCGCCTCGGCGAGCCGTGCCACGATCCGTGCCTGCGGGCCCAGGTCGACGATGTTCATCCCTCGCTCCTTATGGATCGCCATAGCAGTACGGAGGTGAGACCGGTCGGCTCCCGGAAACTCATCGGCGCCGGGCCACGGGCCTTGTTACCGTGACGCCGTGTCCAAGATCGAGATCGATGCGCTGACCGCCGAGTTCTTCGGCGCCTTCGACAACCGGCGCGGCAAGGCTCCCGACGTGGAGCGGATACGGCGACTGTTCCTCCCTCAGGGTGTGATCACCCGCACGGGCCCCGGGTTCGCCGTCTACTCGGTCGACGCGTTCATCGAGCCCCGGCGCACGCTGCTGACCGACGGCCGGCTCACCGAGTTCTCCGAGTGGGAGACCTCCGAGCGGACCGAGATCGTGGGCGGCATCGCCTCACGGACCGGCGAGTACCGCAAGTCCGGGATCATGGACGGCGAGCCGTTCGAGGGCGGGGGAACCAAGAACCTTCAGTTCGTCCACACCCCCGAGGGCTGGCGGATCGCCTCACTCGCCTGGCACGACCAGCGCTGACCTCCTCGGACGGACGCCCGGAAATCCTCGTGCGGCCGGCCCTGACCGAGGCATCTTCCCGATCCCTCCGCACCCCCCTTAGGCCCACGATCGTCAGGCATGACGACTTCATGGACCACGGCCCGCGTGCTGCGGGACCGCAACGCGGGACTGTTTCTGACAAGTGTGGTGGTGTCCGGCTTCGGCACGTCCTCGCTGTGGCTGGCGTCGGGTGTGTGGGTCAAGGACCTCACCGGCTCCGACGGTCTGGCCGCGCTGTGCATGCTCGCCATGTGGGCGCCCACCCTGGCCGGCCCGGCGCTCGGCACGCTCGCCGACCGCTTCCCCCGCAAGCCCCTGCTCATCGGCGTGAATACCGGCCTCGCCGGGCTCCTGCTCAGCCTGTTCGCGGTGGACTCCCCCGGCCGCCTGTGGCTGCTGTTCGCCGTGCTGTTCGGCTACGGCGCGGCCGGTGTCGTCCACGACGCCGCCGAGTCGGCGCTGGTCACCGCCACTGTCGGCCCGGACCGGCTCGGCGACTTCAACGGGCTGCGCATGACCGCGGGCGAAGGGATGAAGCTCGTCGCGCCGCTGACCGGGGCGGGCCTGTACACGGCCTTCGGCGGGCCGGCCGTCGCCTGCCTCGACGCGGTCACCTTCGTCCTCGCCGCCGGGCTGTGCGCCCTCCTGCGGGTGCGCGAGGAGCGGCCGGCGCGGTCCGGCGCCCGCTGGTGGCGGGAGACGGCGGAGGGCGTCCGCGGGTTGTGGGGTCACCCCGGGCTGCGTCCGCTGGTCCGGGCGGGCGGGATCACGATGCTGCTCGCCTCGCTGAGCAGCACGACGCTGTACGCCGTCGTGGACCGTCTCGGGCACGGCCCCGCGTTCGCGGGCGTGCTGTACGCCGTGCAGGGCTCGGGCTCGGTGGCGGTCGGTCTGGTCTCGGGGCCGGCGCTCGGGCGGCTGGGCGGGCGCCGGTTCGCGGCGGCCGGGATCGCGCTGACGGCGGCCGGGATGGCCGCGCGGGCGGTGCCGTCGGACGCGATGGCCCTGGCGGGCGGCGCGGCCGTCGGGCTCGGTCTGCCCTGTGTGCTGATCGCCGCGCTGACCGCCGTGCAGCGCGAGACGCCGGGGCCACTGCTGGGCCGGGCGACGGCCACCGCGAACACGCTGATGTTCACGCCGAACGTGGCCGGGCTGGCCGTGGGGGCCGGCCTGGTCGAACTGGCCGGTCCCGGCACGCTGCTGCCCGTGTACGGCCTGGCGTTGCTCGTGACGGCCGCCGTGCTCGCGGGTCAGCGCACCGCCGACAGTGCCTCGCGCACCGCCGCCAGGTCCGGGTCCGACGCCAACCCGGCGTGATACAGCCGCAGTTCCGTCGCCCCTTCGGCACGCGCGCGTGCCGCGTCCGCCGCGAGGGTGCCGGGGCTGCCGCCCATGCCGGTGACGACCGTGAAGTTGGCCGCGAGGACCGTGCCGCGGCGCGCCTGTGCGGCGAACGGCGCCAGCAGGGCCGTACCACCCGTGCACGGGACCACCACGCCGTCGGCGACGGAGAGGATGTGCGCGGGGTCGACGCCGGCGTTGGCGCCGCAGTGGTAGGAGACCGGGTCGGCGTGCAGCAGCACCTGGAAGCCCTCGGGCGCGGCGGCGCGTACGGCGGTGACGGACTCCTCCTGGAGGGTGCGGGCGGTGGTGTCGCGCCACGCGCGCGTGGCGGCCGCGGTGTCCGGTCCGAGGAGTTTCTCCACGGCCGGCCAGCTCCCGTCGTCCGGCGCACCGCGCCACAGCGGCTCCAGCGCGGTCCTGACGGCGGCCGCCAGTTCGCCGGCGTCCAGGCCCTGCTCGCCGTAGCCGGCCCGGCAGTCCGGGCAGAAGCACAGGGACATCAGGTACTGCCCGGCCTCCCCGAGGGCGACCCCGGAGATCTTGTCGTGGGCGTGCAGGTGCGGGAGGCCGTACCAGCCGAGGGACTCCAGTTCTGTGCCGCGGGCGCCGGGGCGTACGGCGGCCTCGGCGGCGAGGTCGACGAGGTACGCGCGCGTGGCGGGCTGGGCGATGCAGGGGGCCCACGGGTAGCGGTCGCCGTAGGCGTTGACGACGGAGGTGTCCGGGTGTTCGGCGCCCAGGCGGGAGTTGTGCGCGAGGACGACCCAGGTGTGCACCTCGAGGCCGGCCGCCGCGAGCGCCTCGGCGGCCCGTCCGTGGGCGTCGCCGGTGGCCCAGCGGCCGGCGGCGTAAGGGCGCAGGCCGCGGCCTGCCCAGCGGTGCCCGGCCGGGTACAGGACGGCCGCGTACTCGGCGGTGACGACGCGGTGGCGGGGGTGGCGGGGGGTGAGCGCGCGGGTGGAGTGGTAGGCGGAGGCGAGGGTCGCCTGCCGCACGCCGAGCTCCGCCAGGCGGGCCGGGGCCTCGGGGTCCCCGTCGACGTCCCAGGGGTAGACGAACGCCGAGGCCTTCACGCCCCCTCCTCCAGCAGCGCGTGGCCGCGTTCGATCAGCTGGGCGAGCTGCTTGACATGGTTCTCGTCGGGTTCGTTCAACGGGGGCCTGACCTCGCCGACCTCCAGGCCGTGCAGCCGTACGCCCGCCTTGACGAGCGAGACGGCGTAGCCGCGGCCCTGGGCGCGCAGTTCGACGAACGGGCGGTAGAAGCCGTCCAGGAGGCGGCGCACGGTGGCCTCGTCACCCGTCTCCAGGGCGTGGTGGAAGGCGAGGGCGATCTCGGGGGCGAAGCAGAAGACGGCCGAGGAGTAGAGGGTGATGCCGAGGGCGCGGTAGGCGAGTTGGGTCTGCTCGGCGGTGGGCAGGCCGTTGAAGTACAGGAAGTCGCCCGGGACCTCGGTGCGCACCACGCTGACGATGCGCTGCATGAGGTCGAGGTCGCCGAGGCCGTCCTTGAGGCCGATGACACCGTCGGTGCGGGCGAGTCCGACGACGGTCCGCGGGGTGAAGACGGCGTTGTCGCGCTGGTAGACGATGACCGGCAGGGCGGTGGCCGCGGCGAGCTCGCGGTAGTGCCGCAGCAGTCCCTCCTGGCCGGCGACGACGAGGTACGGCGGCATGGCGAGAAGGCCGTCGGCGCCCGCCTCCTCGGCGAGACGCGCGAAGCGGACGGCGAGCGCGGTGCCGTAGCCGGCGCCGGCGATCACCGGGACGCGGCCCTCGGCCGCCTCGACGGCCGCCCGGACGCAGGCCTCGAACTCCTCCGGCAGCAGTGCGTGGAACTCGCCGGTGCCGCAGCAGGCGAACACGGCGGCGGCTCCGGCCTCGACGCCCTGGCGCACATGGGTGCGGTAGACGTCGAGGTCGACGGAGCCGTCCGGGCCGTAGGCCGTCACGGGGAAGAAGAGCGGTCCGCTCGGGTCGCGGAGCCGGGCGGCGAGAGAGGCTGGCGTCACGGGCGCTCCCTGTCGATGCATGCCATCGGTGCATGAGTCTGATCGTTGTCCATATTTCTGAACGCCCTCACGCTACGATCCCTCCTCGGGGGCGGTCAAGCGGGCAAACCCTCAACGTGGCAAAGGATTTCCGCACTCCATGGCACCCTTGACCGGGCACCCCGGCCCTCTTTAGCGTGTCCACGGATGTGAATAGCGTGCACGAATGAGGCCGTCGGCCGAGGCTTCGCCCAGGACATCAAGGAGATCGAGGATGCCCGCTCCCCGCACCGTTCTGCTCACCGGCGCCGCCGGCGGGCTCGGCACCCTGATGCGCCCGCTGCTCACGGGGTACGGCTACTCGCTGCGCCTGTTCGACATGCGCCCCGTCGAAGGCGCGCCGGACGCGATCACCGCGGACCTCGCCGACACCGGGGCGCTGCGCGAGGCGGTGCGGGGCGTGGACGCGATCCTCCATCTCGCGGGCATCTCCCTGGAAGCGCCCTTCCAGAAGATCCTGAAGGCGAACATCGAGGGCACCTACAACCTCTACGAGGCGGCCCGTGAGGAGGGCGTGCGGCGGATCGTGTTCGCCTCCTCCAACCACGCCGTCGGCTTCACCCCGGCCCCGCGCGCGGGGGACCCGCTGATCCCCGTCGACACCCCGCGCCGCCCGGACACCTTCTACGGCCTGTCCAAGTCCTTCGGTGAGGACCTCGCCCAGCTCTACTGGGACAAGCACGGCCTGGAGACGGTCTCCGTGCGCATCGGCTCCTGCTTCCCCGAGCCCACCAGCGTGCGGATGCTCTCGGTATGGATGAGTCCCGCCGACGGCGCCCGCCTCTTCCACGCGGCCCTGACCGCCGAGGGGGTCGGTCACACGGTCGTCCACGGCTCCTCGGCCAACACACGCCTGTGGTGGGACCTCACCGGCGCGCGGGCGCTCGGCTACGAGCCGCGGGACGACTCCGAGCCGTACGCGGCGAAGCTGATCGCCGAGCAGGGCGAGCTGGACCCGGACAACCCGGCGCACAGCCACCTGGGCGGGCACTTCGTATACGACCCGCCGATCTGGCCGTACTGAGCCGGGCCGATCGGCGGAAATCGATCGCTCACGGCGGCGGGCGGGCACCGAACGGGCCCGCCCGCCGCCGTTCTCGGGCATCGAGGGTGCCCGCTCCCACTTCCCGGCGCACAGCCGTGCAGGTCCGAGACGGGCACACGTAAGCTTAACCGGGCACATACGGGCAGCAACGAGTGCGCAACAAGCCTGGTCAGTGCCGGACGCCGACTGTAGAACTTCCTTCATGGGCCTCACCGGGCCCGAACGGGCAGTGAGCACGTGAGTACGGAAGCAGGTGTCGGCGATGACGACGAATCCCGCGAGGACGGCTGAAGAGCGCCAGCGCGAGATCGTGCGGTTCGCCCGCACCACCGGCTCCGTCGACGTCACCGCGCTCGCCGCCGAGCTGGGCGTGGCCAAGGAGACCGTACGACGGGATCTGCGCACCCTTGAGGACCACGGCCTGGTCCGCCGCACCCACGGCGGCGCCTATCCCGTGGAGAGCGCCGGCTTCGAGACGACGCTGGCCTTCCGCGCCACCAGCCACGTACCCGAGAAGCGCCGCATCGCGACCGCCGCGGCCGAACTGCTGGGCGACGCCGAGACGGTCTTCATCGACGAGGGGTTCACCCCGCAGCTCATCGCCGAGACACTCCCCAGGGACCGGCCGCTGACCGTGGTCACCGCATCCCTGACCACCGCGGGCGCACTCGCGGAGGCCGAGAACAGGACCGTCCTGCTGCTCGGCGGCCGGGTGCGCCGCGGAACCCTCGCCACCGTCGATCACTGGACGACGAAGATGCTGGCGGGGTTCGTCATCGACCTGGCCTACATCGGCGCCAACGGCATCTCCCGGGAACACGGGCTGACCACGCCCGACCCCGCCGTCAGCGAGGTCAAGGCACAGGCGATCCGCGCCGCCCGCCGCACGATCTTCGCGGGCGTGCACACCAAGTTCGGGGCGGTGAGCTTCTGCCGGTTCGCGGAGATCGCCGAACTGGAAGCCGTCGTCACCAGCACCCAGCTGCCCGCCTCCGAGGCCAACCGCTACTCGCTGCAGGGCCCGCAGGTCATCCGGGTCTGAACAAGAGAACCCAGAAACCCAGAAAACCCCGAGAACACCGAGAACACCGAGAACGCAGTCCCCAGGGACATCTCCACACCCTTCCGCGCCCCTCAACTCCCAAAGAGTCCAGGAGTACCCCATGAGAAGCCAGAGCCGCCGAACGCCCCGCACCCTGCTCGCCGTAGCCACCGTAGGGACGCTGATAACCCCACTGCTCACCGCATGCTCGGGCGCCGGTGGATCCGGCGGCGGGGACTCCGCCCACTCCATCAACGTCCTGATGGTGAACAACCCGCAGATGGTGGAGCTGCAGAAGCTCACCGCCGGCCACTTCACCAAGGACACCGGGATCAAGGTGAACTTCACCGTCCTCCCGGAGAACGACGTCCGGGACAAGATCAGCCAGGACTTCGCCAACCAGGCGGGCCAGTACGACATCGCCACGCTCAGCAACTACGAGATCCCGATCTACGCCAAGAACGGCTGGCTCCACCCGATCGACTCGTACGTCAAGAAGGACACCGCCTTCGACCAGCAGGACATCCTTCCCCCGATGCGGCAGGCCCTCACCGCCGCGGACGGCAAGCTCTACGGCGAGCCCTTCTACGGCGAGTCGTCCTTCCTGATGTACCGCAAGGACGTCTTCCAGAAGAAGGGCCTCACCATGCCGCCCAAGCCCACCTGGCAGCAGGTCGCCGACCTGGCCGCCAAGGCGGACGGCGCCGAGTCCGGCATGAAGGGCATCTGTCTGCGCGGACTGCCCGGCTGGGGCGAGGTCATGGCACCGCTGACGACGGTCGTGAACACCTTCGGCGGCACCTGGTTCGACAAGAACTGGAAGGCGCAGGTGGACTCCCCCGAGTTCAAGAAGGCCACGCAGTTCTACGTCGACCTCGTCCGCAAGCACGGCGAGTCCGGCGCGGCCCAGTCCGGCTTCGCCGAGTGCCTGAACAACATGACGCAGGGCAAGACGGCGATGTGGTACGACGCCACGAGCGGCGCCGGATCGCTGGAGGCCCCCGGCTCCCCGGTCAAGGGCAAGATCGGCTACGTCCCGGCCCCGGTCGAGAAGACCGACAGCTCCGGCTGGCTCTACACCTGGGCGTGGGGCGTCCAGAAGGCGTCCAAGAACCCCGACGACGCCTGGAAGTTCATCTCGTGGGCGTCCAGCAAGGGCTACGAGAACCTCGTCGGCAAGACGGCGGGCTGGTCCAACGTGCCGGCCGGCAAGCGTTCGTCGACCTATGACATCCCCGAGTACCGCAAGGAGGCCGGCGCCTTCGCGGACGTCACCCGCGACGCCATCGCCAGCGCCAAGCCGAACGACCCGGGTGTGCAGCCCCGCCCCGCGCCCGGCATCCAGTTCGTCGGCATCCCCGAGTTCACCGACCTCGGCACCAAGGTCTCCCAGGAGATCAGCTCCGCCATCGCCGGCCGCACGTCCGTGGACAGCGCGCTGAAGAAGTCCCAGGAGCTCGCCCAGACCGTCGGCAAGAAGTACGAGGGATCATGACCGCCGCAGCTCCCACCCGGATCGCCGCCGCCACCGCGCGGCCGGCGACCCGGCCACCGAACCGCATGCGCGCCTGGGCCACCCGGGCCCCGCTGCTGCCCGCACTGGTCTTCATGATCGTGGTGACCCAGCTGCCGTTCGTGGCGACCGTGGTGATCTCGTTCTTCGACTGGAACGCCCTCTACCCGAAGGACCGCCACTTCACCGGCGTCGACAACTACCAGCAGGTCCTGACCGACGCGGACCTGCGCCAGTCGGTGTGGACGACGATCCTGCTGACGGTCACGGTGGTCCTGGTCAGCCTCATCCTGGGCCTCGGCATCGCGCTGCTGCTCAACCGGAAGTTCATGGGCCGCGGCCTGGTCCGCACCCTGCTGATCGCCCCGTTCCTGGTCGTGCCCGTGGCGGCCGCACTGCTGTGGAAGCACGTGCTCTACAACCCGGAATACGGCCTGCTCAACGGGTTGCTGCACTACGTCGGCGGCCCCCAGCCGGACTGGATCTCCAACACCCCGCTGCTCGCGGTCGAGATCTCGCTGATCTGGCAGTGGACCCCGTTCATGATGCTGATCCTGCTGGCCGGGCTGCAGAGCCGCGACAGCGAGCAGCTCGAGGCGGCGCGCGTGGACGGCGCGAGCGGCTGGCAGATCTTCCGCTATCTGACGGTCCCGCACCTGCGCCGCTACCTCGAACTCGGCGGCCTGCTGGGGTCGATCTACATCGTCCAGAACTTCGACGCGGTCTTCACGATCACGTCGGGCGGCCTGGGCACCGCCAACCTTCCCTACACCGTCTACCAGAGCTTCTACCAGGCCCACGAGAACGGACTCGCGTCCGCCGCCGGCGTCCTGGTCGTCATCGGCTCGATCATCATCGCGACCTTCGCGCTGCGCGTGGTGTCGTCCCTGTTCCGCGAGGAGGTGTCCCGCGCATGAGCGCCGTCGCCGAACACACCGGGGCAGCACGCGCCCGCAGCCGCCGCGGAGTCGGTCTCGGCCTGCTGGCCTGGCTGGTCGGTCTGCTGTTCTTCCTGCCCATCGCCTGGATGGCCCTGACCTCCTTCCACTCGGAGGCGGACGCCGCCACGAACCCGCCGTCCTTCGGGGCCTCGCTGACCCTGGACAGCTACCGCGAGTTCTTCGGGGCGGGCGGGGGCGCGAGCCCCTGGCCGGCACTGATCAACTCGACCATGGCGTCGCTGGTCTCGACCCTGTGCGTGCTCCTGCTGGCCCTCCCGGCGGCCTACGCGCTGTCCATCCGCCCGGTGAAGAAGTGGACGGACGTCCTGTTCTTCTTCCTGTCCACGAAGATGCTGCCGGCGGTGGCGGGTCTGCTGCCCATCTACCTGTTCGCCAAGAACGCCGGGATGCTCGACAACATCTGGCTGCTGATCATCCTCTACACCTCCATGAACCTGCCGATCGCGGTGTGGATGATGCAGTCCTTCCTCGCCGAGGTCCCGGTGGCGGTGATCGAGGCGGCGCAGATCGACGGCGCCCGGCTGCCCACGGTCCTCACGCGCGTGGTGGCCCCCATCGCCCTGCCGGGCATCGCGGCCACCGCCCTGATCTGCTTCATCTTCAGCTGGAACGAGCTGCTGTTCGCCCGTGTGCTGACCGGCGTGGTGGCCGAGACGGCCCCCGTCTTCCTGACCGGCTTCATCACCAGCCAGGGCCTGTTCCTGGCCAAGGTGTGCGCCGCGTCGCTCGTCGTCTCCCTGCCGGTTCTCGCCGCAGGGTTCGCCGCCCAGGACAAGCTGGTCCAGGGCCTGTCGCTTGGAGCCGTCAAATGAAGGCCGCCGTCATCGAGTCCGTGGGCCGCGCCATCGTCACCGAGGTCCCGGACCCGACGCCCGGCCCGCGCGACGTCGTCGTCGAAGTGGCCGCCTGCGGCCTCTGCGGCACGGATCTGCACATCCTCCAGGGCGAGTTCGCACCCAAGCTGCCGATCGTCCCCGGGCACGAGTTCGCGGGCGAGGTGGTCGGCGTCGGCACCCAGGTCACCGAGGTCGCGATCGGCGACCGGGTGGCCGTGGACCCCTCCCTGTACTGCAACGAGTGCCGCTACTGCCGCGACGGCCACAACAACATGTGCGAGCGCTGGGGCGCGATAGGCGTGACGACGGCGGGCGGCGCGGCACAGTACGCGCTCGCACCGGTGGCGAACTGCGTGAAGCTCCCCGAGCACGTCCGCACCGCGGACGCGGCCCTCGTGGAGCCTCTGTCCTGCGCGGTGCGCGGCTACGACGTCCTCAACTCCCGCCTCGGCGCGCACGTCCTGATCTACGGCTCCGGGACCATGGGCCTGATGATGCTCGAACTGGCCAAGCGCACGGGCGCGGCAACCGTCGACGTCGTCGACCTGAACCCGGCCCGGCTGGAGACCGCGCGCCAACTCGGCGTCTCGGCGGCCGCCGCGAACGCGGACGAGCTGGAGCGCCCGCGGGGCTGGGACGTGGTGATCGACGCGACCGGCAACGCGGCGGCGATCCAGGACGGCCTGGAGCGGGTGGCGAAGGCGGGCACGTTCCTGCAGTTCGGGGTGGCCGACTACGCGACCCGGGTGACGATCGACCCGTACCGCATCTACAACCAGGAAATCACCATCACCGGCTCGATGGCCGTCCTGCACAGCTTCGAGCGGGCCGCCGAGCTGTTCGCGAACGGGGTGCTGGACCCGGAGCTGTTCATCAGCGACCGCATCCCGCTGGACCGCTACCCCGAGGCGCTGGGGCAGTTCGCGGCCGGAGTCGGACGGAAGATCGTGGTCGTGCCCTGAGCGGCTCGGCGGGAGTCGGGTGAGCCGGGCTAGGGGAGTCGGGTGAGCCGGGCTAGGGGAGTCGGGTGAGCCGGGCAACGGGAGTCGGGTGAACCGGTCGGCTGGGTCCATCGGAGCCGATCGGCGGGGGTCCGGTGAGCCGATCGGGGGTCGGGGCGTCGGTAAGGGAACGGCAAAGTGATGTCGTTCGTTCACCCGGCATGACAGCTATGACCCCTGGCTCGAACATCCCTCTGTCGGCCGCCCGCGTGACGGTGGACGTCGCCGCGCCGGTACGGCTCGACGTGTCGGGCCTGCTGCTCACCGCCGCCGGCAAGGTGCGCTCCGACGACGACTTCATCTTCTACAACCAGCCGGCCGGCCCGGGCGTGACCTACCGCTCCGGCGGCGGTGCCGCACCCGACGCGATCACGGTCGACACCGCCGCGGTGCCGCCGGACATCGAGAAGATCGTGGTCACGGCCAGCCCGGACGCGGCGGGTCAGACGTTCCAGGGCATCGAGCCGACCGCCACGATCCGCGACGCGGAGGGCGGCGCGGCCCTGGCCACGTTCACCCCGCCGCAGCTCGGCGCCGAGACCGCGCTGGTGATCGTGGAGATCTACCGTAGAGGCGACCAGTGGAAGGCCCGCGCCGTGGGCCAGGGGTATGCGAACGGGCTGGCCGGTATCGCCACCGACTTCGGCGTCACCGTGGAGGAGCCGGCCGCCGCGCCCCAGCAGCCGATCGCCCCGCCGCAGCCGGTGGCCCCGCCTCCGCCGGCTGCCCCGCCGACACCGGCGGTGTCCGCTCCCCCGGCACCGCCGGCCCCGCCCGCTCCGGTGGCCCCCGTGCCGGGCGCCGGGAAGATCAACCTGGACAAGGGCCGGGTCAGCCTCCAGAAGAACCAGACCGTGTCCCTGGTCAAGGCCGGCCGGCCGCTGCTCTCCGTGGTGCAGATGGGCCTCGGCTGGGAGCCCGCGTACCGCGGCAAGGACATCGACCTGGACGCCTCTGTCATCGCCTACGGCCCGCAGCGCAACCACGTCGACAGCTGCTACTTCGGCAAGCTGACCATCCTGAACGGCGCGATCCGCCACTCCGGCGACAACCTCACCGGTGAGGGCGGGGGCGACGACGAGGTGATCACCGTCGACCTCGGCCGGATCCCGCAGGACGTCACCGGCCTCGTCTTCACCGTCAACTCCTTCTCCGGCCAGAAGTTCACCGAGGTCGCCAAGGCCTACTGCCGCCTCCTCGACGCGTCCACCGGCGAGGAACTGGTCCGCTTCGACCTCACGAGCGCCGAGCCCCAGACCGGCGTGATGATGGCCAAGCTGATCCGGCAGTTCTCCGGCGAGTGGGACATGACGGCGATGGGCGAGTTCGTGAAGGCACGGACCGTACGGAACATGGTCGAGCCGGGGGCACGCGCGCTGTAACTCCCTGGCCGCGGTGCGCTGGGGGCGGTCCCGCCCGACGGAGAGCCCCCACCCCGCCCGGCGTCGGCACACGCGTCCGCTGCGGCTACTGCTTCGGCCGCAGCCCCTCCGTCAGCAACGCGAGGTAGCGAGGGATCTCCTCGCCATGCCCGTTCGCCAGTTCCGAGGCCGTCGCCACGCCGTGCACCAGCCGTAGCAGCTCGACCGGCTGCAGGTCGGCCCGCAGGCTGCCCTCGGCCTGCGCGGCCTCGACCAGCCGGGTCGCCGTGCCCTTCACCACCGTGCCGCAGGCCGTCATCCCGGCCGAGCCGCCGTCCGTGACCGCCGAACCCAGCAGGGACTTCATGCCACGCGCCTGGATCGTGGCGACGCACACCTCGTGCAGCCACCGCATCAGCGCCTCGCCGGGCGGCAGCTGCTTCGCCAGTTCCTCGCCCCGCGCCCCGAGCGCCTCGATGCGGTCCACGTACGCGGCCTCCAACAGTGCCTGCCGCGTAGGGAAGTGCCGGTAGAGCGTGCCCGCGCCGACGCCCGCGCGCTTGGCGATGTCGTCGAGCGACGCGTTCTCCCCATGCTCGGCGAAGGCCTCGGCCGCCACCTTCAGCAGACGCTCGTAATTGCGCCGAGCGTCCGCACGCATGGGCCTGATCCGCGTCATCCAGAAACTCCTCGCGAGCCGGGGATCCCCTCCGTATGTTATCGAGCACCGGCAAAGAGAATTCCCGCTCACCTCTGCGGGCAGTCAGGTGACTCGCACCCGCCGGTGGCGATCCGGTCCGAGGCGGCGGCATACCGCGCCAGCGTGCACATATATGCCGGCTCCCGTTCCCCGACGACTCATGGCCCGCCTAATGCCCGGCGAGGTTCCAGGTATGGACCGGGACATACACCGGAATCTGCGCGGTCGGGCCGCCGTGCCGGGGGCGACCGACACCAGCGTCCGGCCCGGCAGCGCGGGAGCCTGCGCACCGGATACCCACCACGTGCCACGCCTCCCGAGATCAACTCGGCGGTGGCTGTTTTGCATCCCTGGAAAGGAAAGTAGCCACTGCCTTCGCACCGGAAGGTGCGTGAAGTTTTCGGTGTCCAGCGATCGAGGCCGGCGGAACCGACGTGTTGGTGCTCCGCCAACTGAGCTACACCGGCCTGTCGGAGCCGGTGGCGGGACTCGAACCCGCGGCCTCCCCATGAAGAGTGCAAACAGGTCCTGCTTGTCGCACTTGGACGTGGATCACTCTGGGAGGGGAGCCGCGGGACGAGCGAGCGAATTGATCGGCGGTGCGGTTCAGCCGCGCTTCTGCCGCTTCCAGGGGCCCGTGATGGCGAGCATGATGCCGGGGGTCTGGATGTTGGCGAACAGGGTCCGGCCGTCGGGCGAGAAGGTGACGCCGGTGAACTCGCTGTACTCCGGGGCGTCCGCGGTGCCGATGTTCAGGTCGTTGCGGGCGATCGGGTAGGTGCGGCCGCTCTCGGTGGCGCCGAACAGGTGCTGGACACCCTCGCCGTCCTCGGCGATGACCAGGCCGCCGTACGGGGAGACGGTGATGTTGTCCGGGCCGTCGAAGGCGCCGTCCTTGGACGGGTCGGCGTTCACGCCGAGCAGCACCTTCAGGGTCAGGGTGCGGCGCTTGGGGTCGTAGAACCAGACCTGGCCGTCATGCTGGACGGGGCTCTCCGCGCGGGCGAAGGAGGAGACGATGTAGGCGCCGCCGTCGCCCCACCACATGCCCTCGAGCTTGCGGGCGCGGGTGATCTGGCCGGCAGTGAACTGCTTGCGGATGGAGACCTGCTTGGCGTCACGGTCGGGGACGTCCACCCAGTCGACGCCGTACACGGTGCCGATCTTCGTGGCGCGGGAGAGGTCGTCGACGAACGCGCCGCCGGAGTCGAAGCACTTGAAGGCCTGGAGCACACCGGCGTCGTCGGCGAGGGTGCGCAGCTGGCCGCGGCCGTGGCGGAAGCCCTCCGGCGGGGTCCAGCGGTAGAGCAGGCCGTTGGGGCCGGCCGCGTCCTCGGTGAGGTAGGCGTGTCCGCGCTTGGGGTCGATGACGACCGCCTCGTGGGCGTAGCGGCCCAGCGCCTTGATCGGCTTGGGGTCACGGTTGGCCCGGTGGTCCTCCGGGTCGACCTCGAAGACGTAGCCGTGGTCCTTGGTGAAGCCGTTCTTGCCGGCCTTGTCCTCGGTCTCCTCGCAGGTCAGCCAGGTGCCCCAGGGGGTGCTGCCGCCCGCGCAGTTGGTGGCGGTGCCGGCGATGCCGACCCACTCGGCGACCTCTCCGCCGTGGCGGACCTCGACGACGGTGCAGCCGCCGGCCGCTGCCGGGTCGTAGACGAGGCCCTCGGTGAGCGGCACCGGGTGCGGCCAGTTGGCGCGGGCGCCGGCCAGCTCGTGATTGTTGACGAGGAGGGTGGTGCCGCGGCGGCCTTCGAAGGCGGCGGTGCCGTCGTGGTTGGACGGGGTGAACTCACCCGACTCCAGCTTGGTCCGGCCGCTGTAGGTGATGATCTCGTAGCTGAAGCCCGCGGGCAGGGCGAGGATGCCGTCCGGGTCGGCGACCAGCGGGCCGTAGCCGACACCGTGGTGGCCGTACTCCGACTCGCCCTCCGCGTTCTCTATGTCCGTGGCGGCCAGGGCGCCCGGCGCGGTGGCGAGGGCGCCGACGCTGCCGGCCAACGCGACCCCGGCACCGGTGATCGCGGATTTTCTGGCGAAGTCCCTGCGGGTGAGCGACATGGTGTCTCCTGGTGACGGTGATCGTGCCGTGGAGGGCCAAGGGGCCTCGTGCGGCGCTCACACTCCCGCCACGTTTTGAACGGGAGTTGAACACCGGGCTACTTCACAGGCCCCAGTTCCATGAATCCGTATGCACCGTCCCATGACCTCCTCAAGTGCCGGTCATGCCTCGGCCCACGGTCACCCGTGTCGGTCAACCACGTCGGCACCGCTCGGACTCGCGCCACCCAGCGGCGCCGTGCCTCTCACCCGACGCGGCGCCGCTCGGAACGCAATGGCGGCATCCGGCGGCGTCCGGCGGCACGTGACCGGCCCGGACGACGCCATCCGGCGGTACCGGACCGGCCAGGACCACGCCATCCGGCACTGGGAAACCGGCCGGGACCACGCCATCCGACACTGGGAGACCGGCCGGGACCACGCCATCCGACACTGGGAGACCGGCCGGGACCACGCGGTCCGGCACTGGGAGACCGGCCGGGACTGCGCGGTCCGGCGCCAGGGGATCGGTCAGGACGGCGCGGTCCGGTTCCACCCGGCCGGCGACGACAAGCGCGTCGCGCTCAACCGCCGTGCTGCGAACGGGCCTTGAACGCGGCCTTCCGCGCTTCCTTGGCCACCTTCTTGTCCGGGTGCAGCCGGCTCATCGCCTCGAGCACCTCCGGGGTGTCCGGGTGCTCCACCCGCCACGCAGCCGCGAAGAATCCGCTGTGCTGCTCGGCCAGCCCCTCCACCAGGGCGCGCAGTTCCTCGGAGTTCCCCTCGGCCCTCAGCTGTGCGGCGAGCGTGTCGATGGTCAGCCAGAACACCAGCTCCTGCGAGGGCGCGGGCACGTCGGGGGCACCCCGCTCGCTCAGCCAGACCCGGGCGAGCCCGCCGAGTTCGGGGTCGTCGAGGACCTCCCGGAGCGCGGGCTCGGCCTCCGGTCCGACCAGGGACAGGGCCTGCTGGCAGCGCAGCCGGCGCAGCGGCGCGCCGGCGTCGGCGCCGCGGGCGGCGGCGAGCAACTCCCGTGCGGCTGTTAGGGGTTCACGCCGGGCAAGCCACTGCTCGGTCTCGGCGTGGGCGGCGGACGTGCCGAAGCGGGCGGTGCCGTCGAGCAGCACGTCCGCGCCCTTGTCGGCGAGTTCCCCGACGGCGGGCGCCTCGAACCCGGCCTCCAGCAGCCGGGCCCGCAGCCCGTACGCGCCGAGCGGGGTGAGCCGGACCAGGCCGTAGCGGGAGACGTCGGTGTCGTCCAGCGGTGCGGCGGGCTCCTCGTCCGCGTCGGCCATGAGCGCCTCGTCGACGGGACGGTACTCGACCAGTCCGACGGGCTCCAGGATCCGGAACTGGTCGTCCAGGCGCATCATCGCGTCGGACACCTGCTCCAGGACGTCGTCGGTGGGCTCTCCCATGTCGTCGGGGAGGAGCATGGAGGCGGCGAGGGCGGGCAGTGGCACCGGGCCGTCGCCGGGGCCGTCCTCACTGACGGTCAGCAGATAGAGGTTGCCGAGGACGCCGTCGAGGAACTCCGCCTCGGCCTCGGGGTCCCAGTCGAGCGACGAGAAATCGACCCCTCCCTCGTCCATGGCGTCGACCAGGTCGTCGAGGTCGGGCACGCTCGCGTCCGCGAGGACGGTCTCCAGGGCGGCGAGCCAGACGCTCAGCACCTCGCGCGGGGAGCCGGTGAGCAGCTTCAGGTCCGCACCGGCCGTCACGGTGCCGGCCTCCTCGTCGGTGATCTCGACCAGGCCGGCGTCCAGGGCCACCCGCCAGGCCTCGGCGGCGGAGGCGGCGGCGTCGTCGTCCCCGCTCAGTCCGAGGTGTCCGGCGGCGGCCGGCAGCTGGTCCTCGACCAGGTCGCCTCCGGCGTCCACCCGGGTCTCGGGCCCGGCCCAGCGGGCGAGCCGGGCGGCCCGGGAGAGCAACGGGGTGGACAGCGCGGCGCGCGCCAGCTCCGCTTCGGGGTGCAGCCGGACGGGCGGCAGGGGGGAGCTGTCTGACATCGGCTGGTTCTCCTCGGACCGTGAACGGACTCAGCCGCTCAGCCTAGACGGATTTCCACCCATGCCGACCGGTTCATCTCCCGGCCGACCGCCGTACATGGCCGAAACCTTGACAACTCCCCGCGGCAGGCAGGAGATTGACGCGCGTAGAAGTCGGGGGACAACTGTTCACTCGGCTCAGGCGTGTGTACGGAGGGCTACGACCCCCACACGCCGGCGTTCCATCCTCGTCCCGGTGCCCCACTCTCGTCCCCGGAGGGATCTCTTGCCGAGCAGGTCTTCCGCGCGCCTCGCCGCGCTCACCGTCGCAGCAGTCTGCAGCGCCGCGTCGGCCGTCGTCCTCACCTCGCCCGCGCACGCCGAGTCGGTGCGTATCCACGACATCCAGGGCGCCACCCGGATATCCCCGTTCGCGGGCCAGAAGGTGACGGACGTGCCCGGAATCGTCACGGCCACCCGCACCTACGGCTCCTCCCGGGGCTTCTGGATCCAGGACCAGACCCCGGACGACAACCCGGCCACCAGTGAGGGCGTGTTCGTCTTCACCAGCTCGACGCCGAAGGTCGCGGTCGGCGACTCGGTGACGGTGACCGGCACGGTCTCCGAGTACGTCCCGGGCGGCGCCTCCTCCGGCAACCAGTCGCTGACGGAGATCACCAAGCCGGTGATCACCACCGTCTCCACCGGCAACGCGGTCCCCGCGCCGGTCGTGATCGACGAGAACTCGGTGCCGGACGCGTACGCCCCGCAGGGCGACACCGCCGCCGCGAACTCGATCAACGCCCTGCGGCTGGACCCGTCGGCGTACGCCCTGGACTACTACGAGTCCCTGGAGGGCATGAACGTCCGGGTCGCCGACACCCGCGTGGTCACCGCCACCGACCCGTACACCGAGCTGTGGGTCACGGTGAAGCCGTCGGAGCACCGCAGCCACCGCGGCGGCACGGTCTACGGCTCCTACGAGTCGCAGAACACCGGCCGGCTGCAGATCCAGACACTGGGCTCCACCGCCGACTTCCCGAAGGCGAACGTCGGCGACACTCTGAAGGGCGCCACGACCGGCCCGCTGGACTTCAACCAGTTCGGCGGCTACACGCTGGTCGCGAGCACGCTCGGCACGCTGGAGAGCGGCGGCCTGGAGCGGGAGACCACGCGCAAGCAGTCGGGCCGCGAGCTGGCGGTGGCGACCTACAACGTCGAGAACCTCGACCCGTCGGACGCCACCTTCGACAAGCACGCCGCCGCGATCGTGAACCACCTGCAGTCGCCCGACATCGTGTCCCTGGAGGAGATCCAGGACGACAACGGCGCCACGGACGACGGCACGGTCGACGCGGGCGTGACGGTGAACAAGCTGATCGACGCGATCGTCGCGGCGGGCGGCCCCACGTACGACTGGCGCTCCATCGACCCGGTCAACGACCAGGACGGCGGCGAGCCGGGCGGCAACATCCGCCAGGTGTTCCTGTTCAACCCCGAGCGGGTGTCCTTCGTGGACCGCGCGGGCGGCGACTCCACCACCGCCGTCGGCGTCACCAAGGTGGACGGCAAGGCGCGGCTGACCGTCTCCCCGGGCCGCGTCGACCCGGCCAACGCGGCGTGGAGCAACAGCCGCAAGCCGCTGGCCGGCGAGTTCGTCTTCCACGGAAAGACCGTCTTCGTGATCGCCAACCACCTCAACTCCAAGGGTGGCGACCAGGGTCTGACCGCGCAGTACCAGCCGCCCGTGCGCAGCTCGGAGATCCAGCGCCACGCACAGGCGACCGAGGTGAACGCGTTCGTCAAGGACATCCTGTCCGTGCAGAAGAACGCGAACGTCATCGCGCTCGGCGACATGAACGACTTCGAGTTCTCCGGGACCACGAAGATCCTCGAGGGTGACGGCGAACTGTGGTCGGCGATCAAGTCGCTGCCGAAGAGCGAGCGTTACACCTACGACTACCAGGGCAACCAGCAGGTCCTGGACCAGATCCTGATCAGCCCGGCGATCCGGCGCGGCTGCGACTTCGAGTACGACAGCGTGCACATCAACTCGGAGTTCAACGACCAGATCAGCGACCACGACCCGCAGGTGCTGCGGTTCCGCCCGTAACGAGCGGCCCCCGGCTCGGGCCGCGGACCGGCTCCCGGCTCCCGGCTCCCGGCTCCCGGCTCCCGGCTCCCGGCTCAGGACTGGCTGAACACCCCGTTCAGCCAGTCCTGCCAGGCGGTCTCGTTCGCCCCGGCGTCCGCGTCCGGTGCGAAGTCGTGGATGCTGATGCCGAGCGGGGCGCCCCAGGCGCCGCGTCCGAAGAAGCGGATGAGGGCGTCGTCGGTGCGCAGCCCGATGAAGTACGGGTTCCGGTAGTCGAGCACGGCGTCCAGGGTCTGTCCGCCGGGCCCCCGGGCGCCGGTCTTCGTGCCCGCGGGGGTGTCGTCCGCCAGGCCGAGTGCGCGGGCGACGGCGGCGAGCGCGCGCGGAGTCGCCGAGGCCTCGGGCCCGTTCAGCTGGGCGAAGACGACCGGGCGGGGTGCGAAGTGCGTGAGGTACTCGGACAGGGTGTGCAGATAGAAGTTGGTGTGCTTGCTCGCACCGTCGTACTGGTTGTTCCAGTCGTCCGTGAAGATGCCGCTGTGGACGTAGCGGACCCAGGCGCGGCGGCCCTCGTCGCGGGGCTCGATGGTGTAGTCGAGCTGGTTGGCGCTCTGGGTCGGGAACCCGACGTCCTCGCTGCGATTGGTGTAGCGGTGCGGCGGGTCCCAGGCGGTCACGGTGGAACCGAAGGGTCCCTTGCCGCCCACCCGGGGCTCGGGCGGGTCCATGGGCCACAGATAGCCGCCGGTGCCGGCCGTGACGGCCTCCCAGACCTTCTCCGGCGGGACGTCGACCTCGAACTCGCGGACGATCTCGAATTCCTTGGACATGGAAGAGCTCCTGCTCACTGGTCCAGTGCGGGGGCGGACGGGTCCTCGACCGTCGCGCGGGCGGGCCGGTCCTCGACCGTCGCCGGGGCGGGCCGGTCCTCGACCGTCGCCGGGGCGGGCTGGTCCTCGACCGATGCGGGGGCGGGCTGGTCCTTGACCGTGGGATGCAGGGCGACGACGATCCGATGATCGCGCCCACCCTCGGCGTCCGGCGCGTCGTACTTGCGGATCAGGGCGCTCACGCCCGCCGTCAGCTCCTGCACGAAGGCCGCGCGGTCGGCGGCGGAGGCGAAGCGGACCTCGCCGTCCAGGGCATAGGTCGCGAGGCGCTGCCGGGCCTTCGTGGCACCGGTGATCAGCGCACCGACGTCCCGCACCAGGCGGGCGCCGAGCGCGAGCAGCCAGCGCGCGGAGAGCTGGTCGCGGAAGCGCTCCGGGTCCGGCTGCACGGGGGCGAGCGCGGCGGGCGAGATGACGTACGACGCGGCGGTCGCGCGCATCAGCCGCTCGGTGACGTTGCCCTTGCGGCGCTCCCCGGCCAGCTCGACCAGGCCGTGCCGCTCCAACGCCTTGAGGTGGTAGTTCACCTTCTGCCGGGGCAGTCCGACCTTGCCGGCCAGCATGGCGGCCGACGCGGGTCCGGCGGCCAGTTCGGCGAGCAGCCGGGCCCGTATCGGGTCGAGCGATACGGCCGCCGCCTCGGGATCCTCGATCACGGTCACGTCCAGCATGGCTCCACCCTCGCACCGAACATTCTTTTTGTCCAGGCGAGCGGAATTTTCGGCCAAGGAGCGGGAGCGCACCGAACTGACACCGAGGCGGTGTGCGCGATGTCGGGGGAGCCGGTGATGCCGGGCGAGGGCGCGGGTGATGCCGGCCGACGTCAGTGATGTCGACCGACGTCAGCGATGCCTGCCGACGTCAGTGATGTCGGCGCCGCCTCACACCCGCCGTGACCAGGACGGCACCCGCGCCGACGGCCAGCAGCGGGCCCGGGTGGCGCAGTGCCGAACGGGCCGCGGACCGCACCTGCTCCGGGGTGCGCCGCTCGACGGCGTGCCCCGCGTCCTGCACGGCGTGCGCGGCGTGTCCGGCGCTGTCGCGCAGCTGCACGCCCATGGCACCGGCCTTGTCCCTGAGGTCGGCGGCGCGGGTGAGCGCCCGGCCTGACACATCGGCCCTGCCCATCAACTCCGCGACGGTCTCGCCGAGTCGGCTCCTGGTGTGCTCCATCTGCTGCCGCAGTTCGTCGGGGCCCTTGGCGCCCGAGCCGTGCGAGGTCCTGTGCGTCATCGTCGTGCCCTTTCCTGATCGTGCCGGCCGCCGCCCCGCCGCCGATCGCCTCCTCGGGTGCGGCCGGCCCCGCTGTCCGGGTACCCCGGCCGACGGCCGTCAGCCCTGGTCGCCTCCCCCTCCCCCACGCCTGCCTCCTCCCCCACCGCGCTCGCCGAGCCGGGCGAGCTGCGTCTGGAACCAGTCCAGGCGCGCCTGCAACAGGGCCGCCTCCGCGACGAGTTCGGGCACACCCGGCGCGGTACCGCCGACCGACCCGACGGGCGGACCAGCAGCGGACCCCGCGGACGGGACCGTCACGGCGCCGGCCCCCGCGACGACCCTCAGCCCCTCCCCGCCCAGCCGCGCGAACCCCGCGAGCGAGACCGCCGTACGCCCGCTCCCGCAGCCCGCGCAGGCAGGGGCGAGGGCCCGCCAGCCGGGTCTGCCCCAGCCGGCGTCGGCGAGCACGGCCGCGGTGCCGCCGCAGGCGCAGGGACCGACGGTCGCGGTGCGCACACGCTGCCGGGCGTAGCGGAAGCCGCGCTCGAAGCGGATGTAGGCGCCGAGCACGCGGACTTCGAGCAGGACCGCGGCCCGGTGCTCGGCCGTGCACAGCAGGGCCTCGGCGGCCGTGCGCTCGTGCACGCAGTGGAAGCCGCAGTCGCACCGGCGCGCCGGTGAGCGGTGCCTGCGCCCGTAGACGCAGGAGGCGTCGGCGAGGACGCCGTAGGGCAGCGCGCCGCCCAGGGACACACCGGTGAACCCGGCCCGGGTGCCGTCCTGGGACAGCACCGGGTGGGCGATCTTGTATCCGGTCGGCGGCTCCGTCGGGCGTTCCGCCGGGAGCCGCAGCCTCATCGGGCCGCCGGGACCTCTTCGCGGACCGGCTCGGCCGGTGCGGCGAGGGTCCGCTCCTCGGGTCGTTCCGCCTCGTCGTGGTGGTCCGTGGGCCGCTCCTCGGCGACTCCGGTGGCCAGTGCCTTGCCGAGCTTCATGGTGCCTCCCATGGGCCGACGTCGATGACCGTCCTCGGCCCATAGTGACCCATGAGGGGCCGAGTTGGACACAGGACGTCCGGCCGCCCCCACATCCCATCAGTGATGCTTAGCGATATCTCGTAGAAGAATTAAGTAGAGCTTCACCTTCGCCATGTCGAGACTACCCCCATGACGAAGCGACCCACACCCTTCGGCCGGACGCTCTGCGCGATGATCACGCCCTTCACGGAGGCGGGCGCGCTCGACCGGGAGGGGGCGCGGCGGCTGGCCGCCCGGCTGGTGGCCGAGGGCTGCGACGGCCTGGTCCTGAGCGGCACCACGGGCGAGTCCCCGACCACGACGGACGCCGAGAAGGCGGAGCTGATCGCGGCCGTACGGGACGCGGTGGGCGACGGCGTCGCGCTGGTCGCGGGCGTCGGCACCGCCGACACCCGGCACACCGTCGAGCTGGCCCTCGCGGCCGAGAAGGCCGGCGCCGACGGCGTGCTGGTGGTCTCGCCGTACTACAGCAGGCCCCCGCAGGAGGCGCTGGAGGCACACTTCCGTCAGGTCGCCGACGCGAGCGGTCTGCCGGTGATGCTCTACGACATCCCCGGCCGCACCGGCACCCGGATCGAGCCGGAGACGATGATCCGCCTCGCCGAACACCCGCGGATCGTCGCCGTCAAGGACTGCTCGTACGACTTCCTCGGCACCCAGAAGGTGCTCGCACGCACGGAGTTGGCGTACTACGCGGGCTGCGACGAGCACATCCTCGCGCTGTACGCGGTCGGCGCCGCGGGCTGTGTCAGCACGGTCGCGAACGCCGTACCGGCCCACATCGCCGCGATCCTCGACGCGTTCGACGCCGGCGAGACCGCGCGGGCGGCCGAACTCCAGCTGTCCGCGGCGCCGTTGATCGAGGCGATGATGGGCGCGGGCCTGCCCGGCACGGTCACCGCCAAGGCCGTCCTGAACCGGCTCGGGCTGCCCGCGGGCCCGGTGCGCGCACCGCTGCTGCCCGCCGGCCGTGAGGCGGCCGACGAGCTGCTGGCGCGGTACGAGGCGCTCGCCACGGCCTGATCCGCGACCTGATCCGCGACCTGCTCCGTGGCCTGATCCGTGGCCTGATCAGCGGTCGGCGAAGACCGGCTGCCGACCTCGGCTCAGTTGTGGCTGTGCAGGATGTCGTTCAGGCCGCCCCACACCGCGTTGTTCGGGCGGGCCTCCACGGCGCCGGTGACCGAGTTGCGGCGGAAGAGGATGTTGGAGGCGCCGTTCAGTTCGCGGGCCTTGACGATCTGGCCGTCGGGCATGGTGATGCGGGTGCCCGCGGTGACGTACAGGCCGGCCTCGACCACGCACTCGTCGCCGAGGGCGATGCCGACGCCCGCCTCGGCGCCGATCAGGCAGCGCTCGCCGATGGAGATGATCACGTTGCCGCCGCCGGACAGCGTGCCCATGGTGGAGGCGCCGCCGCCGATGTCCGAGCCGTCGCCGACGACCACACCGGCGGAGATGCGGCCCTCGACCATCGAGGTGCCGAGCGTGCCGGCGTTGAAGTTGACGAAGCCCTCGTGCATGACCGTGGTGCCCGCGGCGAGGTGGGCGCCCAGGCGGACGCGGTCGGCGTCGGCGATGCGGACGCCCTTGGGGACGACGTAGTCCGTCATGCGCGGGAACTTGTCGATCGAGGTCACCTGGAGGTGCAGGCCCTCGGCGCGGGCATTGAGCCGCACCTTCTCGATGTCGTGCACGGCGACCGGGCCGAGCGAGGTCCAGGCGACGTTGGCGAGGTGCCCGAAGATGCCGTCCAGGCTCTGGCCGTGCGGCTTGACCAGGCGGTGGGAGAGCAGGTGCAGGCGCAGATAGGCGTCGTGCGCGTCGATCGGCTTCTCGTCCAGCGAGGCGATGACCGTGCGGACCGCGACCACCTCGACGCCCCGGCGGGCGTCCGGGCCGATCGCCTTGGTGGCGCCTTCGCCGAGCAGTTCCGCGGCGCGCTCGGCGGTCAGCCGCTCGGTGCCGGCGGGGCCGAGGCCCTCGGCGGTCACGGCGACGAGCTCGGGGGCCGGGAACCAGGTGTCGAGGACGGTGCCGTCGGAGGCGAGGGTGGCGAGGCCGGCGGCGACGGCGCCGGTGGTACGAGAAGCAGTGTCGGTCATGCCAGAAACCTAACGTGGCAGAGGTCGCCGGGCCTAACCGGTGCGGGCGGCGTCTCAGGTGCCGGGCGCGGGTTCAGCGGATCAGCCGAGCCAGCACGGTGCGGGTGTACTCCTCGTCGTAGGAACCGCCGGTCAGCAGCACCTGGAGAAAGATGCCGTCCATCGCGGCGAGCAGGGCGCGCGCGGTGAGCGGGTCCGTGTGGCGGGCCAGGCACGCGCCCGCGTCCTCGGTCCACTCGGCGGCGACGGGGCGCAGGGCGGGGCGCCGCAGCGCCGCCAGATACAGCTCGTACTCCAGCTCCACGCCGGTGCGGTCGCCGGTCAGCCACTCCCCCATGACCCGGGCCAGGTCGGCGGCGAGGTCGCCGCGGCCGTCCTCGGGGAGGCGCTCGGCGAGCGTGTTCGCCAGGCGTTCGTTGATCTGGCGCAGTGCGGCGACGAGCAGGTCGTCGAGGGTCGCGAAGTGGTACGTCGTGGAGCCGAGCGGCACGTCCGCCGCGGCGGCGACGGTGCGGTGGGTCAGCCCGGCGATGCCCTTCTCGCCGACGACCCGGATCGCCGCGTCGATGATCCGCTGCCGCCGCCCGGGGTCGTGACGCCGGGTCATCAGTGCGCGCCGCCCAGGTTCAGCACCACGACTCCGGCGACGATGAGCAGGACCCCGGCCACCTTCGTGACCGTCAGGCCCTCGCCGAAGAGCGTCAGGCCGAGCACGGCGATCGCGGCGGTGCCGACCCCGGACCAGATCGCGTAGGCCGTGCCGATCGACACGCTCTTCAGGGTCTGGGCGAGCAGGAGGAAGGAGACGACGTAACCGAGCGCGGTGAGCAGCGAGGGCCAGAGCCTGCTGAGGCCGTGGCTGTACTTCATCGCCGTCGTCGCGGCGACCTCGGCGGCTATCGCGCCGGCGAGCATGACGTATCCCATATGTACGAGCGTACATAACGTCGCACGCGCGCCCGCCAGACGAGCCTCGCGGACTTCGGGGAAGCCCGCCGATGAGCGGGGCCGTCCCCTTGCCATAACCCTGGGCCCCCGCCGCATCCGACG
>NZ_JBSFXG010000045.1:0-69161 GCF_053595235.1 Streptomyces sp. NPDC002520
CAACGAGCTTCGCTACTCGGAGAGTTGCGCGATGGCCGCCCCATGACCAGGGGCTATGCGTTGATCGCTGTTACACCACTCGGCGGGACACCATCGGAGTCCGCACGGGCGAGCGCGGTGTCGAGGATTGCCTGGGTGTCCGGCCGGGGCTGGGTTTCGGTGCCGAGGCTCTCCCACTTGGCGACCGTGCGCAGCGCGACACCGAGGTGCTCGGCGAAGGCGCGCGTGCTCATGCGCAGCGCTGCGCGCAGGGCGCTCGCTTCCCGGCCGGTCCATTGCTGCACGCTGACCACGAGTAACCTCCCTCCGTCACGTATGTAAGCACTCTCGGTGACGAGGTGGGGCGGGAAGTGCAACGTAAGTGCAACAGCAGGTCATTTCGAGGCCGTTCACGGAGGCCGACGCTGTGGGCATGGACGACGAACTCATCACCGAACGCCGCTCCGTGGCCTTCCCCCAGGTCTTCGGCTACCTGCGCCACGTCACCGGTGGCCTGACCCGCCACGCAGCGCTCATCGACTGCCTCACCGAGTACTGCCGGCAGCATGAGCTGACCCTGGGCGGCGTATTCACAGACCGCGACCCAGCGGTGGCCGTCCACTCCCCCGCCTTCGTCGGTCTCCTGGACGCGCTCGAACTGCCCGGCAGCTATGGCGCCGTGGTTCCCGCCCTCAGCCATCTGGGTCCGCAGCGCGTTGTGGCCGAGCGGAAGCGACAGATAACGGCAACGAGCGCCCGTCTGATCGTGGTGCGCACCGTCGGGCCGGCACAAGCCCCCGTTCCTTCTCCCGACGCTGGCTCCGACCACCAGTGCAAAGGAGTGCGTGATGTCCGTTCGTGAGGCGCTGCGAAGCGCACCCGTGGTCAACGACGCGCCCGGCCTGCGTCTGCTCCGGGTCGGCGAAGGCTGGGACCTTGTGCGAACCACCGCGGAGATCGGTCTCCTGGCCCTGGCCCACCTGCGCGTCACTGGTGCGGCGATCGGTCCAGTGTTGTACGACAGCCCCAACGGGCGTCTCTACTACGCCATCGAGACCGGCACCGCCGAAAGCTGGGACGACCTGCCGGTACGACACCTCTCCACCAACTCGTGGCTCGTCGCCCCCAGCCTGGAGCTGATCGACGACTGGTTCGGTGGCTGGTACGAGCTGCCCGACGACGACACCCTCACCGACGCCGGCACCCTGCACGCCGCCCTCCAGCACCCATACGTCAGTACCGCTCTGGAAGGGGCTGGCCGGTGAGCAGCCGAGCGGTCGTCTGCCACAAGGAATGGATGCTCCAGCCGGACAGGGAACCGGATGCCGAGCCCACCACCTATGCGATGCAGTGCGCAGTCTGTGGCGAGAGCTCGCCGACCAGCTCCGACTTCGCCGAACCGCAGGACTGGGTGTTCGAGCACGGCGGCCGCAACCCCACGCACCACACGTACCGAGAGATCATCTCCCGGCCGTGGCGCGCCTGGTGGAAGCAGTGATGGGCCGCGCAGTGAGCCGACTGGCCCGCTACACGGGGCCGCTTCTGATCATGCTGATCTCCGCCTCATGCGGATTCGTGATCGGCTTCGCAGTCGCCGCCGCCCCGAACGGCCCCTGAGCCCCCGTCCCTGCCGGAATCCCGCCACCCCGACAGCCGTAACACCAGGTCAGGCCCGGTGCTGAGAGATCAGCACCGGGCCTGATCTGCTGTATGCCTCCGCTTTGGGAGCAACCTCTTGCCCCCACCTGACTCGCCTGGGTGCCGAGTTCCACGAATTCTCCCCCACCAAGTGCCGCTTCACCGGCCCACAGCAGCTGGCCGGCGCAGGGGTGGAGGCCACCGACATCCGCACAGGGTCCGCCCTGCTCATCGCCGGCCTCACCGCCCGCGGCGTCAGCGGGAGTGTCCTGGCGCGCCCTCGGCGCAGCCGCTTCCGGTTGCGGCCGACGTACGGTTGAAGTACCGAGGGCATCACGCACTCCGGCCGCCACGCCGGGTCGTCCTCGGCGAGAGACGAGTCCGGGCCGCCCCAATCGTCGGCGCGGAGACGGGTCGGCATCATGTCCGCCGCGGTCGAAGCAACTCCGCGCGAGCTCATCATGGCTGGGGCCGCGCTGAGCACCCGCGCGGGTCCGCGCCCCCACCAAGGGGAGGCGTGATGACCCTTTCCCGGCTGGACATTCATAGGCGGAACCGAGGGGAGCGGACGTTCGTCACGCTTGCTGGTGACATCGGGCCGGCCACGACGCCGCTGCTGCGGGCCGCGTTGGAGCAGTGTCTGCTGGACGGTGTCACCGTGATCGACATCGACCTGACCACGGTCGGCTCCTGCGACGCGGGGGGCCTGGACGTCCTCCGGTCGGCATCACGGCGCGCCGGCCGGGTCCACGCCTGCCTGAGGCTGCAGCACCCGTGCGCGCAGATCACCCGGCTCCTCGATGTCACCGGATCCACTTCGCTGCTCCTTACCGGCCAGGTGAGTCCCGTGCCGCCCACCGCATCCGGCAACCTTCTGAGTACCGCGCCGCGGGCGCCCGGGGACCCCGCTCGTCGGCTGGATCAGCCGGTCCTCAAGGACGGGATCCGGCTTCGCCGGCTGACCCGCTGGCAGGCCGAAGACATGCGCGAGGACATCGCGGACCTGGCTGCGGAGTCCGTCGCGGGCACCCCCGGCGAGGCGTACCACGACCGTGGAGACTTCCTGCACCGCCTGGCGGTCACTGCCCACCGCCCCGGCTTCGCCCTGCTGGTCGCAGAGACGACGGTGCTGGTCGGTTGCGCCTTCGGTTTTCCGGTGGGTGCTGACGGTTCCGGCCGGCGGGGGTTCGACGGAACGCTCCAGGGGATCATCCATCGGCTCACCTCCCGCGCACGGTTCGTCGTCCTCACCCAGGTGGTGGCCCATCCGCACGCTCAGCACCGCGATATCGCCCGCCGCCTGCAGCAGCGTCTGCTCACAGACCTGCACTCCTGCCTCGGGGTCACCCTGCTGCATCCTGCCGACCAGGCAGGACAAGCCGCCTTCTCGTCCTGGGGTTGGCAGAACATGGGTGAGGTCGTCGGGCTGCCCGGCGCCGTCGCCCCCTGTGTGCTGACCCTGTCCGTCGAAGGGCTGGCCTTGGCACGCCGATGATTTGGCAGAGGGGCGATGAGCCGGCGGTCGTACCGGCCGGCTGTCTGCCTCTCCGCGATGGCTGCGCACCAGGCCGCCCGCCACGGCCGGGAGTAGCCTGACACGTACCGAGAGCTTTCGGGCGCACGACCACGGCGGCGCCGTTCCCGGCGAGTGGCAGACACGGGCGGCCGGAAGCCGCCCGGAACGGGATCGCACGATGAACGCCATCACAGAGCCCGCCGAAGGTACGGCACCAGATGAAGGCCGCTCCTACCGGATGCCCTTGCCCCGGCTGCGCCTCACGGCGGGCGTCAGCCATGGCCCGCTGGACGGCGCGTGGTGGCCGCGCTGCTACGCACTGGAACTGGAGCTGCCCGCGCTGGTCGGCTCCTTGGATCCGAGCGTCGGCACCGTCACCCGCGTCACCGTGGGGACCGCCACCTGGCCCGATGCCCCGCAGGAGGTGATGGCGCCCGGCCATGTGATCGAGGTGGTCCTGACCGATCTTGCCGCCGAGGTGCATGCCATCACCGTGGACTGCGGCACCGTGGGACGCTGGGAACTGCTGGTGATCCCCCCGGACGAGCCGGCCGGAGCCGCCACCCGGCTGCTGACCGCTGCCGCCGACCCCGGGAACCCACTGTCGGCTCCGCGCCTGCTGGCACTCGTCGAGAGCGGCCTCGACGGACAAGACACATGGGAGTCGGAAGGAGGGTCCGGACTCAGGTGAGAGGCCCGATCCATCCGGACGGACCCGGGTGACGGGGCCAGTCCCGGGGCATCTACGACCCGTCGATGGAGCGATGACACTGGCAGACCCTGCGTCGTCCCAGCCCGCCGCTCCGATCGGCTCGGATCATGGCGGGTGAGGGGATGACGGCCGGACAGCGTGCAGACCGCTACGAGAGCTTCGGGGAAGCTCTGCTGGGAGAGGTCCTCGACCGCGCGCATGAGCTGCCGCCCCATCTCATCGGGCCCTTGGTCGCTGACGTGGTGGAGCGGCTCGGGGGTCGCCGGCCGCAGGTGCTGCTGCAGGACTACGGCCAACTGCTGCTCGTCCCCCTGCCCGGCGACGGCCTCACGGACGGGGAACCGCAGGTGATCGACGACTCCGAGGCGGGCCGCTGCTTTCTCGACGCTCACCCCGTCGAGCTGCCCGAGGACGACGGCGTGCGAATCCTGCTGCCGCTGCTGGACGGCGGCGATCAGGTCGGAGTCATGGCAGTGACGTTGGACAGCGTCGATGAACACGACCGCCGCATGCTGCGCAGGCTCGCCGGCCTGGTGGCCGACCTACTGGTGACCAAGCACGGCTACTCCGACCTCTTCTTCGGTGTCCGACGCAGCGAACCGATGAGCGTCGCCGCCGAGATCCAGTGGGCCCTGCTGCCACCGCTGGCGATGATCATGCCTCGGGTCGCCGTGGCCGGGATCCTTGAACCCGCCTATGACGTGGCGGGTGACAGCTTCGACTACGCCCTCAACGGAGACGTCCTCCACGTGGCCATGATCGACGCGATGGGACACGGCCTGGACGCGGCCACGATGGCGACCGTGGCCATCGGCGCCTACCGCCACGCCCGCCGCGCCGGCACCGGACTGCCGGAGATCTACGCCTTCATGGACCGCGCAGTGGCGGACCAGTTCGGCCCCGAGCACTTCGTCACGGCGCAGATGCTGCAGCTGGACACCACGACGGGGCATCTTCTGTGGGTCAACGCCGGGCACCCGTCACCGATGCTCGTCCGTGATCACCGCGTCACACTCCGGCTGACCGGTCCGACGACCCTCCCTGTCGGCTTCGGGGGTCCGCAGCCGCAGACGAGCGAGATGAAGCTGGAGCCGGGGGACCGCCTCCTCTGCTTCACGGACGGACTGATCGAGGAGCACAAGACCGGGGAGGACGAGTTCGGGGAGGACCTGATGATCGACTGGGTGAACCAGTTGGAGAGAACCGGCCGCGGAATCCGGGCGGTGGCGCGGTCCCTGTCCCACACGCTCAAGCGGGCGCGGGGCGGACACACCACGGATGACGCGACGCTGCTCCTGGTGGAGTGGCGCGGCTGACCTCACTCCGGCGGCACCTGCGCGCTTCGGGTGTCGATGAGTATCTGATTCGCCTGGGTGACGTTGTCGGCCCGGACGGCCTGGGCCATCGCGGCGCGGGCGGCCTCGGGTGCTGTGTCCGGCGGAACCACCAGCAGCGAGAAGATGTCCTGGTCGCCTCGGGTGATCAGCACGGTGTCGTCGCCCAGCGGAAAGGAGTCGATGTGCACCACCTGGTCGTCGACGACGATCCGCGTCGGAAGCCCTTCCCAGGCCGTGGTGTCCAGCCCGACGCGCGTGAGGGGGCCGAGATGGCCGGTGAGGGCGCTGAGCAGCGCGGGCAGCTCGGCGGCGATGTCGCGCGACCGCGGCCACCACGCACCGTCGAGGACACCTTCGCGCGACTCCGTGGTCTCCAGCCGGAGCAACGCACACCCCGGCTGCACGGCCTCGTGAACACCGCTGGGCAGATGCCGGGAAACAGACCGTGCATCGGAGCCGGTCATGAGGATCACCCGTCTTCGGGAATCGGGGCGATCACAGGACTCGCCTCGCCTTTTACACGCTACTCCTCGTGCACGGGCGCCGAATTTCCGGATGTCGAGTTGGAGGAAGCCATCGTCGCCGACACCGAGGCGATGACAGGCGCGTGTCCGCCATGGCTACTTGACGACGAGGCTGCGGTGGAAGAGGCATTCCCTCGCGCTATCCGGAGCCCCGAGGATGTGGCGAGGGTCAAAGCCCAGCGCCGCGCGGAGGACGCGCGACGTAAGCGTCAGAAGCAAGCCAAGGCGTCTCGCCGACGAAACCGCTGAGTACAAGAGCCGGGGTCGACAACGTGCCCCCGTTCCGTCGTCATAACGGTCGGGGCAAGAACACCAGTCCCGCCCGGGCGCTATCCCTGGGAGCCATCTGGGAGCCGACCCGCTCTCTCGGCTCCTTCGAGACCACCCGAGACCACCGCACCCCAACGCCCTGACCAGGCAAAACAGCAAACCACCTGATGGCGATCCCGACCGAACCTCATTCGGGACGAAGAGGTCGTGGGTTCAAATCCCGCCACCCCGACAGCCAAGTAGCAGGCCAGAGGGCCCTTACCGATTCGGTGAGGGCCCTCTGGCTTTGCTGCCTGTCTATCTGCGTGACTATCGATTTCTGAGTGTCTACGAGCATCGCGGGTCGGCGCCGAAGATCCCGTCCATGCCCACCGCGCCGGTCTGGATCACGGGCCGGATCTGCTTCCGGTAGACCTCCTCGGTCACGGCCGTCCCGGAGTGCCCGACGAGCCGGGAGATTTCCTCCAGCGGCACGCCCCGGTCGGACAGCAGGGACACGAAGCTGTGCCGCAGCTCCCTCGGAGTCCACTCGTCGGCATTGATCCCGTCGATGCCCTTGAGTGCCTGGGTTCCACCGCCCGCGCTGATACCCTCCCGATCACTGCGCATGGCGCCCTCAGGGGGAAGGGCAGCTTCAGCCCAGAGGATGCAACCTGAAGCTACGACCGCCCGCATCACTGAGCAGGGAAGATCGTCATGGCCGGACTGGCAGGGGTGCGGCGCCGTTGGTATTTCCGTGAGGCGGGTAGTCCTCCGGATGTGTACGTGCATCGTTGACAAGGCGCCAGATCTCCCTCATCTCATGCGTCCAAACCACCCTGTCGGGATCGCTTTGCGGAATAGGCCCAGATCCTATCGGTCCAGGACGGAGAGGGCTGCCATTGCGAGTCTCCTTCCATCCGGTGAACAGGCATACCGCGACCAGGTTTACTGATTGACGGCTCAACCGCATCCCGGGATCACATCATCAGTGGTTGAATTTGAGAAGTGAAGCTTTGCGGCGCCTGCGATGCTCTGCGGTTTGGTAGTCGCCTGCACCTCTCCATACCCCGGTTGCTTCCAATACCTTTGCAAGTATCGGAAGGTTGCCACATAGTCGAGGCCCGATACCTCCGCGTCATCGCTCTTGGTTAGCTCGTAGCTGTCCTTCTCGCAGGGGGTCATAAGATCAACAGTTTCCGCGAAGACAGGATGGCCGAACGCATCCAGGAAGACGAACCGCACGTCGATCAACGTCGCGACCTCGTGGTTCTCTATGACGAGCCAGTCCGGCTCCCCCTCCTTTTCTCCCTGCGCCATGTAAGCAACGAACTTGGGAATTTGCTGCTGAATCGAAAGTTCCTGCTGCTTGAGTGCAATATCCTCTAGTGCGTGAAACGTCCACGCCGAGAGTATCAACGCGAGAAGCGCCATTAGAGTCGCTGCGACCTGTGAGTAGGTGCCGATAGCTGCAGCCCTGCTCTGTAGGGAGCGACGCTTCTCCGGATTAGGGGGAACGCCATTCATGTTGGGCTCGCGACACACAGTGTCCTAGTGCTCTGACTATTCCAGACTGCGACTGAAGGGCGCTATCCGCATCTGGAGACAGAAGTCCCCGTTCGTCCCGGGGCGGGGACTTCTACTGCTCCCGTCCACGCTGCTTCCTTGACGACCGCCTTCTCTTGCAGGATGGGGTCTGGCCCGCGTCCTCAGAGGCCCGGAGGACCTCGCCGACTCCGCCGTGAGGGTGGGCACGCTCATCGTCGCCGTGGCGGTGGTTGAGAGGGCGCGCCAGTGGCCGAATCGCCACCGATCCAAGTAAGCGCTCTATACAGCAACAACCACAGCGACCCGCACCAGGTCCCTGACATCCAAGCCTGCATCAACGACACCAGACGCGGGCGTACACGAGCGTCTCTATCCAGTCGCGAAGACGGCGAGTATCACCAAGCACACGGCTGCTGGATCGAACTCCTAAAGCGGTGTTCAGAACCGCGAGGCGCCACGCGTCAGTCTTCTCCGACTTGGAGCAGGGCCACGACAAACCCGTTGCCCGTGCCTGCGACCACTCCCGCCGATACGGCCCCGTCCGAGGCCTCCAGGACCACCACCACAGTTGGAAAGCGTGCACATCCAAGACATGCGCCGGATGTACTGACCGCGTGCGCGTGGGGCCCCGGGTGCCGCCTGCCATGCGCCCTCCCCTGCGTCTGCACAGTCACGCACGCTGGTTGTCGACAGGTGAGCTGGACTGCCGGGGGGTAGACGGTGGGCGAGTGGAAGCAAGGGAAGTGCGGTTGGCCAACGGCGGGCGGCGGTCGCTGCCAGAACAAGACAGTCAAGGGCACATCGCGCTGCTACCTCCACCAAGGTGACTGGACGAAGCGCGGCCAAGCCGAACTGAAGAAGAGGGCGAGCAAGCGCCGCAAGAAGTGAGCCGGAGCCGCGGTGAGTATCTAACTGCGTGACAACGCCGACGAACATCGGCGGACGAGCGCGAACGTCAGTGGACCATCGGCGCAGGTGAGGTGCGCAGCAGCCCAAGACAGCACCCCCGTCCCAGTTGCTTCGGGACGAAGAGGTCGTGGGTTCAAATCCCGCCACCCCGACATCAACCGGAGGGCCTTTACCGTGAGGTAAGGGCCCTCCGGCGTTTCTAGGTGTCCTCCGACTGCGCGGCTACCGCTCCGGATTCCGGCCGGCGCAGAGCGAGTGTCCGACGGGCGGCCTTCGGTCTCAGGCCGTGGCGCGTTCCGTCGAAAACGGACTGTGCCTGTGCTCGCTGCACCACAAGCTCTTCGACAAGGGCGTCCTCGGTATCGGATGGGAGTCCCCCCACTCGCGCGAAGCCGAGAGCGGGGGAGGCCACCGCATCCTGGTCTCGCAGTGCTTCGTCGGCCGCAGTCCGGCCGCCCGGGAGCACGTCATAGCGCTCGCCGGCCGCCCGCTCATCGGTCCCCAACCGGGTGCCCACCCCGTCGCGGCGATCCACCGCTCCTGGCACACCAGCCAGGTCTTCCACGGCAGCCCACGCCCCGCCACGGCCGCCTGATCGCCGAGCGTCGATCACGTGGCCGACTGGTAAGGAGTGCCATACCAAGAGTATGGTCTCTTGTATGGCGACAAAGAAGGTAACGGTGACGATTCCCGAGGAGCTCCTGGACGAGATCCGCGCGGACGCGGCCGAGCGGGGCCTGTCGGCATACGTCGCCGAGGCTCTGCGCTTCAAGCGTGACCGGGATCGGCTCCGGGAACTGGTCGACTGGCTGCAGGAAGAACACGGCCCCGTCACCGAGGACGAGCATGCGGCAGCGCTCGACGAGCTGGAGGACCTCGACGCCGAACACGAGCGGCGTCGAACCACCGGAAAGCACAACGCCGGAGAGGCTGCGTGAAGAAGCGAGCCGGTGAACACGGACAGCGGCCCCTCCGTGTCTTCGTACTGGACTGTGAAGCCCTGTCCCTTGCGGTACGCGGCGACCGGAAGATGGTCGCCTGGCTCGACCTCGCGGCGCGTGGGGAAGCCGAGGTGGTGACGTCCCCGATGACACTGGTCGAGGCGTACGACGGCAGAACCACCGAGCAGCGCTGGGACTGGGTACTGTCCCGGCTCCAGGTCGTTGACATCGGGAAGGACGAGGCCCGCCAGGCACGCCGACTCCTGGCCGACGCCGAATTGCACGGTCACAAGTACGCGATCGACGCCGTACTCGCCGTCATCGCGCGACAGCAGAAGGGGCAGGTCACCGTCTTCACCTCGGACGTCGACGACCTGGAGAAGCTGGTCCCGGACACGATCGTCGTCAAGAAGGTGTGACCCGACCCGCTCCGGTCTCAGTGGAACGCTGGAACCGCTCGGTCGATCTGGTCGCCAGCAGTTCGATCTGACTGAGATCGCGCTGTGGCTGTGGGGCAGCCATGCTGTCCTCCTGGGAGCCGTCCGGGAGCCAACCCGCTCCCCGAACGCCCGCGACACCACGCCGGACCGATCCAAGCAGAGCTACGACTCAGAAGGTCTCTGACATCCATTGCTGACATCAACGTCATCGGACGGTGGCGGATCCAACGGACCTCCAGCGGATCAAAGGGCCGCCGCCACTCATTGTTCCGGCAGCTCGCTGGGAACCGAGATCTTTCAGCGCGTGCCTGTCGTCGCGGTGCTGTAGGCGTACAGGGCGACGACGCCGACCACACAGGCGAGGATCGTCCAGGAGGCGAGGCTCATCCGTCTCCCTTTTCGCCCGGGCCGTTTCGGCTTCTCGGACTGCTTGGTCCGGCCGGGAGTCGCCGGAGCGGGCGGTGCGGCATCGGCGGCGGTCTCGGAGAGCAGGCGGCGGCAGGCCGTGGCGAGCTCGCCGGTGCCGGCACAGAGCGATACGACGGTCTCCGAACGCGCCGGAGCGGTGGTGCCGCCGTCGAGAATGCGGCCCGCACGGAGCAGGATTTCGTCCTTGCGACCCGAGGGGGCGAGACTGATCCAGCGCTGCACATGCTCTCCCCTGATGACCACACCCCCGGCCCGGTCCCGGTACACGGTGTGCCGACGCCAGAGCATGTCTGCTAACTGCGCTGCGGTTTCTCTCAGTTGGGCGCTCAAGGCCCGTCCTCCCGGACCCGTACGATCAATGGAACGGGAATCGTACAGCGGCGCCGGGGCCGCGTCGGACTGGCAGGGCCCCGGACGGGTGGCCGTGTCCGCGGCCGCAGGCGGTCAGGGCGAAAACCTCGTGCCCGAAGCCCAGGATGGCCGCCGCCGCCACGGCGACTTTCGGACAGCTGGCAGAAAATTCAAATTCCCGTACAACCACCCCCACCGGTGAGGGATCTGATCAGGTGAGTCAACCAGACTCCACAATCATTGGGCCCCGCGCCGAGACGAACCGCGAGGAACGACCGGCGCCGGACCCCTTTTCTCCATCTGGGAAACGCATGCGTATACGAGCCACCGTGGCCGCCGTCTCCGGAGCCCTGGCCCTCTCCGCCCTCGCCATGCCCGCCGCGCACGCCACCGCTCCCGGTGACAACGGCACGGTGAAGATCCACGACGCAAAGACCGGCGAGGAGCTGCGCCGCAACGAGCCGCACGTCTGCACGTTCTACCTCGACGCCTTCGGCTTCGACGCGGTCCAGCAGGTCGACTGGCACATCGAAGCCTGGGCGCCGACCGCCGCCACCAAGGGCGAGACCGTGAAGTCCGGAGACATCACCCTGGATGCCGAGGGCCACGGCCGTACAGAGGACCTGTCGCTGCCCGACGGGCACTACAAGCTGTTCTGGAACTTCGACGGCGAGAAGGGCGCCGCCAAGCACAAGGTGTTCTGGACCGACTGCGAGGACTCGCAGGGCGGTGGTGACGGTACGACGCTGTCCTCCTCCGCGTCTCCCTCGCCGTCGGCCTCGCCCTCGTCGTCGGCGTCTCCCTCGACTTCGGGCTCGGCCGGTGCGACGGCCTCGCCGAGTGCGTCGTCCGGCGAGGGCGGGGCGGCCCCGTCGGCCGCCGCGTCCTCGTCCGCGCAGGGCGGCAGCGGTGATCTGGCCGAGACCGGCAGCAGCGCCCCTGTGGGCCTGCTGTCGGGCGCCGCGGCGGCACTGGTGGCCGCAGGCGGTTACCTGGTGCTGCGGCGTCGCAGGGCCTCCCGGGGCTGACGTCTGCAGTGAGTGGCGTCCTGGCCGTCCTCTGGCCAGGACGCCACTCACAAGGCAGACGCATCGGGAAAAGCCGCAGCGCCAGAGGGGTGCCCTGGACACAGGGGCACCCCTCTGACATTCACCGCACCCTGTCCGGCGCAGCAGCGCGGTCGGCCTCGTCAGGCCTGCGCTCCCGGTGGAGGCGCAGGCCTGGAGGCTGTTGTTCCGGACCGTCAGTACAGCGCCTTGTAGACGCCCCAGCCGCTGCCGATCTTCACGCGTGCGCCGAAGCCGCCCTTGCCGTTGCCCGCCCAGCGGTACAGGTTGCCCGCGGTATCGCGGGTGAGGAGGTCGTTGCGCCCGTCCTGGGTCAGGTCGCCGACACCGACCAGGGCGTTGTACGCGTTGAAGCCCGAGGCGATCTTCACGCGCCCCCCGAAGCCGCCCTTGCCGTTGCCGTACCAGCGATAGAGGTACCCGGCCTTGTCCCGGCCGAGAAGGTCTCCGGTTCCGTCGCCATTGAGGTCGCCCACGCCCACCAGCGCCGTATAACCGGACAGCCCGGTGCCGATGCGCACCCGGGACTTGAACGTGCCCTTGCCGGTGCCGGCGTGGAACCACAGGGCTCCGGACCGGTCACGGGTCAGCAGGTCGGACCGGCCGTCACGGTTGAGGTCCCCGGACGATGTCAGCAGGTTGTACGTGTTCCAGCCCGTGCCGATGACAGTGGACTTGTTGGTTCCCCGGGCGAAGTACACCTGCCCGAAGCCCCAGTACGCACGCAGTTCGCCGGTGGAGTTGCGGACCAGCATGTCCGCGAACCCGTCGCCGTTGAGGTCGCCGGCCGGCACCAGGGTGGAGGAGGTCGGCCAGTCCGCGGTGTAGCTGCCGTTGTAGAAGTACCCCTTGGGATGCCCCTCCCATGAGTAGGTCCGGCCGTCCTTCCGGACCGCCACCATGTCCGGAAACCCGTCGCAGTCGTAGACGTGGGTCGGCAAGGCGCCGCACATCACGTCCAGGCCGCCGCTTCCCACCCGCACCGGCACGGTTCCACCGTTGAACCTCGCGGTCAGCTGCCAGGTGTAGAGACCGCTCGGGGCGGGAGCACCGTTCGACTCCCGGCCGTTCCACGAGGCCGAGATGCCGTCGAGACCGCGTTCGGCCCCACCGCGCACCACGGCCACCCGGCGCCCGGTCGTCTTCTGGAAGATGCCCAGTTCCCAGGAGTCCACCGGGCGGCTCAGCAGAAACGAGGCCGTCCAGGTCGAGTAGTACGACGAAGTGGTCCTCGGCGCGACGCTCCCGGAGGTGTACGCCTCCCCTATCACCGGAGCGGAGTCCGGTACCCCGTCCGCGCTCACATGCACGCGGCGATCGGCGTCCACGTAGGCGATATGGCCGCTGTACTTGTCCACGGTCCACGTGATCCTGCGGTCGTCCGCGAGCGTTCCGGCCGGGAGGGCGGCGAAGGAGCGCTCCGTAAGCGGGCTGCCGGTGTGGAAGTCCGTCAGCTTGAGCTCGCCCGCGTCCCGGTCGTGCCGGACCACGTAGCCGTCGCCGAGCATGGCGGGGCCCGACGGCACAGCGAAACCGCGGTTGTTCGTCAGGTCGTACACCCCGGCCTGCTTGTCGGCACCGCAGGACCAGTAGAGCCAACGCGCTGTCGCCTGGAGCTCGGTGGGCACGCAGGCGGCACCGGTCCGCACGGTGCGGACGGGCTTGCCGGGAGTGGCGGCGTCCTCGTTCAGCCGCTCCGCGGTCAGTGTGCCGGGGCTGCCGGGGGTCGCGCTCCACAGGGTGGAGTACCAGAGCGCCGCGGCCTGCACCGGGCGGCTGCGCACCACCTTGTTGTAGCCCGGGGCGATCAGGTACTGGGTTTTCGGGGACCCGCCGTCCACCACCACGTACGAGGAGGACGCGTCCCTGACCTCGCCGCCGCTGCCGGGCAACTGCACCTGCACGTGCGACGTGTAGGCGTCCACGCGGGTCTCCAGGTACGTCCGCCCGCCTGTCTCGGACAGGAAGGACAGCCCGTACCAGTTGCCCTCCACGATCCGCACGCAGTCCTCACCCGTCGCACAGCGCACGGTGGAAGAGGGCATGCCCGCGGGCAGGGGCTTGGCCGCTCCCGCGACGGGGACCGGCCCGGTGCCGACGTCCTGCTGGCGGAGGGAGAGCCTGCCCTCGGTGCTGTCCACCCGATTGAGGGTGCCCCGGTACAGGTTCAGTCCCAGGACCTTGGCAATCACCGGGGGCAGCGGCTGGACGACCTCGTGCGCCGGCGTCCCGTCGGGGCCTGTGGCGAAGCGGTGCACCGCCCAGTCGCCGGTGCCGGAGCCGCCGACGAGCAGGGCGCTCCCGTCCGCCGTCTGCGGTGGATAGTCCGACACGAGCGCGATGTGGTCGAGTGCGGTGCTCGGCTCCCCGCCGTCGAGCGGCCGGGCCGTCAGCCGCCGGCCGAGCGTGGTGCCCGAGGTGGGGTCCGGGCCCGAGGTCAGGAGGGTGCCGCCGAGGAGGGCCACGGGGGCCGCGTCGTCGGGGAGCGGGAACTCCTGCGTCCCGGAGGAGACGTCACCGCGGGGCAGCCAGCGCAGCCCGGTGAAGCCGTGACCCCACCAGGCGATGCGGTCGGCGCTCAGCAGGATGCGCAGGCCCTCGCCGCTCATCGCCTCGGGGAGAGGGGTGATCACGGCGGTCTCGGGGTCCAGCAGGCCGTAGCGGTACGCGCCGTCCTGCCGGAAGGAGATCACCGCGCCGCGGTCGTCCGTGGCGCCCTGCTGCAGGGAGAGGCTGCTCAGCTGGGCGCCCGCGGGCAGGCCGGTGACGCGCAGCGGTTGCGCGGGATCGGTGCCGGTGTCGAGGAGCACGCCGTCGGAGCTGGTGGTGCTGGTCGCGGACTCCAGGGCCAGCACCTTGCCCGCGACGGTCCCCCGGAACGTGTAGCCGGCCGGGAGCTGCGCCTCCCGGCGCTCACCGGTGTGCGGATCGAGCAGGGTGTACCAGGCGGTGCCCCGGGCCGGGCTCGGTGAGACGGCGAGCAGGTCTCCGTCGGCACCGACGGGGCGTACGAGCGCGTCGGCCGGGAGGGTCTGCAGGCCGGGCACCTGCGTCGAGGTGCCGCTCGCGAAGTCGGTCCAGGTGTAGCCGTTCCGGCCCTCCTGCTGGTGCAGGAAACCGGTGCTGCCCACCGCCAGCGGGGTGTCCACACGGGGTGTGGCCCGGTCGGCGGGCGGGATCACGACCTCCTTGGACGAGTCCGCCGCGGTCGCCACCTGGGCGGCCCATGCGGGCGGCGCGTCCACGGCGAGCGGGATGGCCGTTGCCGCGACCGCCAGAATCGTGGCAGCCGCACCGGCCGTGAGGCCCGCACCACCTCTGCGGCGGCGGCCTCCCTGCAGTGCTTCAGTCGACGTCCGGGTCAATGCCCCCACGTCTCCCCCCTCATTGACGCGATGATCTGCCGCCGCACGGCGCCCCGCCGTGGCCGGGCGCGCTGCCGCGTCCCCCGGGTGGCTGCGGTGGAGCTTGCCGGCCGCTTGTGCGATAGACGCTAGCCGATCAGCGAGGTCCCAGTCCGCCCTGACGGGATTACGATCAGACAACCCGACGACGCCCTGGCGGGGCGGCCAGGGAGCGACCATGCGGGGCCGGTGGAAACCGAAGGCGGTGCCGCCCGTCAACGCCAACGGACGCTGACCGGTACGCACATGTCGACCCCGGCGAATGCACTCGCCGGGGTCTTCGTATGTCGGCTCGGTCGCCAAGGGAACCAGACGGGGAGCCGTTTACTCCGGCACGCAACGGACGGTCGCGACCGGGGGGCGCAGGTCAACGACGGCGAGCCAGGATGCCAGTTCCCCGTCGTATTCGTCGCTCGACGCAAAGACTGCCAAATGTTCAGGTAGTTGTTGTTCGGTGGGTGGCTATTGAGTTCGTTGGTGCGGCGAGCCCAGTCCACCCCCTGCGAGGGTCGGCGGTGGCGAATCTCCCGCGCCCCGGGCCCCGAGGTTGCGGCGGGCGCCTATTACGAATGCTGTCCGGGCTGGCCGCCGAGCAGCTGCGACGGCTTGTTCTCTTCGGCCCATCGCCGCTCGTCCGGGGAGTCCGTGGGTGGCGGGAAGAACCCGTCGATGGTCCAGAATTCCCGCGGTGTCTCATCGATGTGGATCTCCCAGTGAAGCCCGCGGTGCCGCAGGAACGGGGCCAGTCGCTCGTTGATGACGTCCATCCACTTCCGGCGCCGCTCCGGGTCGGGGGTCAGGCGGGCGATGTGGTCGATCGTGATGCGCACGAACTGGGTCGCGGGCTCGGCGCCGACGAAGAAATCCTGCGGCGCGAATTCGTGAAATGCCACGGAGACGTAGAACTTGGGCAGCTTGATCAGTTCGGTGTACGCCACGGTGACCTGCGTGGCGAACTGCTGCTTGTCCTCGGCGCTGTAGAGGCTCTCCGGGTGATAAACGTGCCAGATCGGCATGACTGGCCCCTTTTGTGCGAATTAAATCGTTTGGTGACGGTTGCCTGCTATGAGGGCATCTTCGATCCTTGCATCTGCCGACCGGCGCGACCCGCATCGCCAGGCCGACGCCGCCGCCGTCCTCGGCCACGCATCAGGGGAAAGTCGGTTGCGCGGCGGTGGTGGTCAGGGGGCTGCGTCCGTGCCGGGATGGCGGGGTGCCGGCCGGGGAGGGACGGGGAGCTGGTCCGGCCAGGGGAAGGCGTAGCGGGGGTTGCCTCCGCGGGAAAGCCGTACGAAGCGGAGCAGTTCGCGGACGATGCCCGCGTTGCCCGAGGCCCAGCCGGTGGAGGGTTCGAGGGCGCTCGGGGTGGCTCGGTGCTCGACGTTGGACCAGCGGGCGCCGTCGCCGCCCCGGATCGCGCGGGCGGTGAGGTCCGCGACGAGGATGTGGGCGAAGTCGTGCGGGTCCTGTTGTTCGGCGATCCAGTCGCAGGCCAGGGCGAGGACGCCCGCGGTGCCGCAGCAGCGGCCGTTGTTGTCCCAGAAGCCGGGGCGAAGGCGCCGGGGCAGGCCGGAGTGGGTGACCGTGTGCCAGCAGCGGTCGGCGAGGGCGGACCAGGCGGGGTCGGCCGTGACGTCCCGCAGCAGCCGGAAGACCTGGGCGTCGCCCGCCGGGCCGTGACACCAGCCGTAGCTGACGGGGTCGATCACGTCGGGGCGGAACTGAGGGGTGGAGTGCAGCACCAGGAAGCCTTCCGGCCCCGCTTCGTCCCGGGCCACGACGTCCGCGGTACCGGCCAGCGCCAGTTCGACCAGGTCCGCACGGCCGGTGGCCGCGCCGACCCGGGCAAGCGCCAGGACGATGCCGAGCGTGCCGTGCGAGACGTGATGCAGGCGGGAATCGACACCCGGCCGATGGGCCCACTGGACGCCCGCCGGAGTCTGCTCCGCCGTCCGCGCATACGGCTCCAGGGCGAGGACGGCCAGTTCGGCGTCGCCGGCCAGGAGTGCCCCGAGGCCGATTCCCGCGTTGCCGCCCATCAGCTCGAACAGTTCGCCCCAACGGGTGCCGTCGAAGCGTGAGCGCACGAGTTGCAACGCGCGGTCGGCGGCGGCGCCGGCTGCCTTGTCGCCGAGTTCTTCCTGAACGGCCCGCAGGACGACGGCCATTCCGGTGCGGCCGAAGTAGAGGGAGTCGTCGTCGATGCCGTCGACAAAGTCCGCGAGGCCGCGGGCCGCGCGCAGGGCGGTGTCGGCGTAGGAGTCGTCGCCGAAGTGCCGCCATGCCTCGAGGAGTACGGGGATGTGGCCGGCCGTACCGCTGTAGAGCATGGGGGTGACCTCGTCGTCCGACGGCCTGGCCGCCCAGACGAGGCCTCCTCCGGAGGTTTCGCGTGCCGCCGCGGTCAGCCACCGCAGCCCGTCCACCGCGAGTTCCTCGACCTCGTCGACCGCCACGACCTTGGTTTCCGGTGCCGTCATGGGCCCACCCTCGCGTGATCTTCCGGGCCCGTCCAGAGGGCGGAGGGGCGGAGGGGCGGAGGGGCGGGGTGGGGCCGGGGGGCTCTCACTCGATCGGGGCTGCTCCGGATGCCGTAGCGCCTGAGGGGGCGTGCACTGGGATCGCGGCGCCGTTGTCGGTATGAGTGCGAGGCAGAACCCATGGTGCATGAGGATTCCGTTCCGTCCCGGCGTCCGTCCGGGTCCGGACGTTCGTCCGCTTCCGAGCGTTCGTCCGCTTCCGGGCGTTCGTCCACGTCCGGGCGTTCGCCTGTGTCCCGGCGTCCCTCTCCGTCGCGGCGTTCGCTGCTGCGGGGTACGGCGGCCGCCGGGCTGTTCGCCTCCGTGCCCGGGATGGCCCTGTCGGGCTGTTCCGCGCCGACGAGGACGGAGACCGCGGAAGCGAGGCCCAGGACGGACCGGTCGGCCTCGGGTGCTGGGCTCACGTCCAACGCGTACGGGCACACCGACGCCGACTTCGTCCGGGTCGGGCTGCGACGCGACAGCGTCGAGGCCTGGGAGGACGGGTTCCGCACCGCCGCCGAGAACGACGATCCGAACGTCTTCGAGTGGTGGTACGCCGACTTCACGGGGGGCGACGGCACGGTCGTCTCCTTCACCCTGAGCACCCGGGTGAACGACGGCTTCGTGCCGGCGCCGGGCGAGAAGGGGCGCAAGCCCTCGGCGTCGGTCACCGTGACCGACCCCGACGGCACCAGCCACGGAGGCGCCCACACCTACGGCTGGAGCGAGTTCACCGCCTCGATGGAACGCTGCGACGTGCGGGTGGGGCCCTTCACCATGGCCGGCGACCTGAAGACCTACCGGCTGCGGGGGCAGTCGGGCGGCGTGGGCGTCGATCTGACGCTGACCAGCCGGGTGCAGCCGTTCCGTCCGGGCACCGGTGTCCTCTACGTCGGTGACACGAACGCCTTCCTGGGCTGGCTGTGCGCGGTGCCGTCCGGGGCGGTCACCGGCACCGTCACCGTGAACGGCAAGCGGCGCTCGTTCTCCGGGCACGGCTACCACGACCACAACTGGGGCAACGAGCCGTTCCCCTCCTACGTCGAGCACTGGCGCTGGGGCCGCGGCAGCGTCGGCGCGTACGCGGTGATCGGCACCGACCTGCACCTGCGCGAGGAGTACGATTCCGCGATCGTCCCCGTCCTCCTCGTCGACGACACCCGCACCGGCACCCGCCTGGTCGGCGCCTACGACCCGCGCACGGTCACCGCCCGCGAGTCCGACCCCGTGCCGCACAGCGACCCGGCCTACCCCAGGGACTACTACAGCAAGGTCCGCTGGTCCTACCGGAGCGGCGGCGACAACGCTGACTGCACCTTCACGGACTCCGACCGGCTGATCGTCACCAAGCGGTACGCCGCCGCTCCCACCCCGAACCAGCGGGCCGCCCTCGACGAGCTCGACATAGACCAGATCCGGTACACCCGGTACGCCACCACGAACAGCCTCACCCTCGACGTCGGCGGCGCCCACGCCTCGGGCACCGGGACGGGCACCCTCGAAGCCGCCCAGTTCGGCCTCGGCACCGCCCCGCCGAAGACCACCCGCTGAGAACACCCGCCGCTGACGCCTCTGAAGCAGCGTGCGGCCCCGGGCGGCCGGTCGGTGGCGTGGGTGAGGGAGACCGGCCCGCCCGGGGGTCAGGGGGTGGGGTGGAGCGAGGTGCGAGGCAGGTGGCGACGCCGCCGGGTGGCGGGCGGGCGGCACCCGCCGCCGGCGGGTGGGGGGTGCGTGGCAGGTGCCGGCGCCTGGGGGTGGGGGTGCGTGGCAGGTGCCGGCGCCTGCGGGTGGGGGTGCGTGGCAGGTGCCGGCGCCTGCGGGTGGGGGTGCGTGGCAGGTGCCGGCGCCTGCGGGCGGATTACAGGCCCACGTCGCGGCTGCGGAAGTCGGCCAGGGACTCCCGGCGGACCAGCAGGCGGGCGAGGCCGTCGCGTACGGCGACCACCGGCGGGCGGCCGACCATGTTGTAGGTGGAGGCCATGGACAGGTGGTACGCGCCGGCGACGGGTACGGCGAGCAGGTCGCCGGGGCGGATGTCGGCGGGGAGTTCCACGTCGGCGGCCAGTACGTCGCCGGCCTCGCAGTGCCGGCCCACGACGGTCACCCGGGCCGGGGCCTCGGTGCTGTGCCGGCCGACCAGCCGGGGCTGGTACCGGACGCCGTACAAGGCCGGGCGCGGGTTGTCGCTCATGCCGCCGTCCACGGCCACGAACACGTTCTCGCCCGTGTGCTTCACGGACAGGACGTGGTACAGGGCGACGCCCGCGGGGCCCGCGATCGCCCGGCCCGGCTCGATGATCAGGCGTGGCACGGGCAGCCCGGCGGTGGCGCACGCGTCGGCGAGTTCGGCGCGGACCTTGCGGGCCAGTGCCGTCAGGTCCAGGGCCTCCTCGCCGGGGCGGTAGGCGATGCCGTGGCCGCCGCCGAGGTCGAGCTCGGGCAGGACCAGACCGTGCTGCTCGTACAGCCGGGTCATCAGGCCGACCATGCGGCGTACGGCGACCAGGTACGGCTTGACGCTGGTGATCTGGGAGCCCAAGTGGCAGTGCAGGCCCGTGAGTTCGAGCTGCGGCTGGTCGAGTATGCGGGCGATGGCGTGCTGGGCGTAGCCGTCGATGGGGGCACCTCCCGCTCGAGCGAAGCCGAGAGTGGCGGTACCCCGCTCGATACGGCGGTGCGCCTCGGACAGCATCGCGTAGGTCTTGCCGACGCCGGGTGCCGCGCCGAGGTAGATCCGGAGCTTGCCGCGTGCCATGTCATCCCTCGAAGCGGTAGCCCATGCCGGGCTCGGTGATCAGGTAGCGGGGGTGTGACGGGTCCGTCTCCAGCTTGCGGCGCAGCTGCGCCATGTACACCCGCAGGTAGTTGGTCTTGTTGCTCTGGGAGACGCCCCAGACCTCCTGGAGGAGGTGCTTCTGGGTGACCAGGCGGCCGGGGTTGGTCACCAGGATCTCCAGCAGATGCCATTCGGTCGGGGTCAGCCGGACGTCCCGGCCGGCGCGGACGGCCTTCTTGGCGAGCAGGTCGATGCTGAAGTCGTCCGTCTCGACCCGGGTCGTCTCGGGGACGAGCGGGGTGTCCTCGGTGCGGCGGACGGCGGCCCGCAGCCGGGCCAGCAGCTCGTCCATGCTGAACGGTTTGGTGATGTAGTCGTCGGCGCCCGCGTCGAGCGCGGCCACCTTCTCGTCGGACGCCTGCCGCGCGGAGAGGACCATGATCGGCACGCGGGTCCAGCCGCGCAGCGCGTTGATGACCTCGACGCCGTCCATGTCGGGCAGGCCGAGGTCCAGCAGCACCACGTCGGGCTGGCGCGCGGCGGCGATGCGCAGGGCCGTGGCCCCGTCGGGGGCGGCGTCGACACCGTAGTGACGTGCCTGCAAGTTGATGACGAGGGCCCGTACGAGTTGCGGGTCGTCCTCCACCACGAGCACCCGGGTCATGGGTGTGTGCCTCTCCTGTCATGCCTGCGGGAGCCGACGGCACCGGGATGCCCCGGGGCGCCGGCTCCCGTCGCGGATCGCGTCAGGCCGTCACTTCCCGGCCACGAGGTCCTTGAGCGCGATGTTGAGTTTCAGGACGTTCACCTGCGGCTCACCGATGAAGCCGAGGGCGCGGCCCTGGGTCTGGTCCTCTACGAGCTTCTCCACCTGCGCGACCGGCAGGCCGTTCTTCGCGGCGACCCGGTGGACCTGGAGTTCGGCGTACTGCGGGGAGATGGCCGGGTCGAGTCCGGAGCCGGAGGAGGTGACGGCGTCGGCGGGGACGTCGGACGCCTGGACCGTGTAGCCGGGGACCGAGTTGTCCTTGACGACGGCGGCCTTGGCGGAGAGCACCTGGGCGCAGAGCGTGCCGTCCTCGGGCTTGGCGGGGCACTTGCCGTCGACCGCGCCGCTGTCGGCGGCGAGGTTGGTGGCGCCCGAGAGGATCAGCTTGTACTGCGTGTTGACGCTGTTGCTGCCGAGGCCGTTGGCCGGGCGGCCCTGGAACCACTTCAGGTCCGGGTCCGGGGTCTCCTGACCCTTCTTCAGCGGCAGGTTGTACGACTGCCCGATCAGGGACGAGCCGACGACCTTGCCGTCCGCCTTGATCTCGGAGCCGTTCGCCTTGTCGTTGAACAGTGCCTGCGCGATGCCGGTGACGACCAGCGGGTAGATGACGCCCGTCACCAGGGTGAGCACGAGGAGGGCGCGCAGGCCCGCCCCGAGCAACCGGGCGGTGTTGGTAACCGAGTTGTTCATGGTGATCAGCACGCCTTTGGAGAGTTACAGCCCGGGGATGAGGGAGATGAGCAGGTCGATGATCTTGATGCCGATGAAGGGCGCGATCAGGCCGCCGATGCCGTAGATCCCGAGGTTGCGGCGGAGCATCCTGTCGGCGCTGAGCGGCCGGTACTGCACGCCCTTCAGGGACAGCGGCACCAGCGCGATGATGATCAGTGCGTTGAAGATGACGGCCGACAGGATCGCGGAGTTCGGCGAGGACAGCTGCATGACGTTCAGCTTGTCCAGGCCCGGGTAGACCGCCGCGAACAGCGCCGGGATGATCGCGAAGTACTTCGCGACGTCGTTGGCGATGGAGAACGTGGTCAGCGCACCGCGCGTGATCAGCAGCTGCTTGCCGATCTCGACGATCTCGATCAGCTTGGTCGGGTTGGAGTCGAGGTCGACCATGTTGCCGGCCTCCTTGGCGGCCGACGTGCCGGTGTTCATGGCCACGCCGACGTCCGCCTGAGCCAGCGCGGGCGCGTCGTTCGTGCCGTCACCGGTCATGGCGACCAGCTTGCCGCCGGCCTGCTCCCGCTTGATGAGGGCCATCTTGTCCTCGGGAGTGGCCTCGGCGAGGAAGTCGTCGACGCCCGCCTCCTCGGCGATCGCCTTGGCGGTCAGCGGGTTGTCACCCGTGATCATGACCGTCTTGATGCCCATGCGGCGCAGCTCCTCGAACCGCTCCCGCATGCCGTCCTTGACGACGTCCTTGAGGTGGATGACGCCCAGGACGCGGGCGCCCCGCTCGTCGTGGACGGCGACCAGCAGCGGGGTGCCGCCGGCCTCGGAGATGCCGTTCGCGATGACGTCGGCGTCCTCGGCGACCGTGCCGCCCTGCTCCTCGACCCAGGCGATGACCGAGGCGGTGGCGCCCTTGCGGATCTTCCGGCCGTCGACGTCCACACCCGACATACGGGTCTGGGCGGTGAACTCGATCCACTCGGCGTGCGCCAGCTCGCCCTGGTGGCGTTCGCGCAGCCCGTACTTCTCCTTCGCCAGGACGACGACGGAGCGGCCCTCGGGGGTCTCGTCGGCCAGCGAGGACAGCTGGGCCGCGTCGGCCACCTCGGCCTCGGTGGTGCCCTTGACCGGGACGAACTCGGCGGCCTGCCGGTTGCCGAGGGTGATGGTGCCGGTCTTGTCCAGCAGCAGCGTGGAGACGTCGCCGGCGGCCTCGACCGCGCGGCCGGACATGGCGAGCACGTTGCGCTGCACCAGGCGGTCCATGCCGGCGATGCCGATCGCGGAGAGCAGGGCGCCGATGGTGGTCGGGATGAGGCAGACCAGCAGGGCGACCAGGACGATCATGGTCAGGTGCTGGTGACTGCCGGCGTTGTTGAAGGCGAAATCGGCGAACGGCGGCAGGGTCGCCACCGCGAGCAGGAAGACGATCGTCAGCGACGCCAGCAGGATGTTCAGCGCGATCTCGTTCGGCGTCTTCTGCCGGGCCGCGCCCTCGACCAGGTTGATCATGCGGTCGATGAAGGTCTCGCCGGGCTTCGTCGTGATCTTGATGACGATGCGGTCGGAGAGGACCTTCGTGCCGCCCGTGACGGCCGAGCGGTCACCGCCGGACTCACGGATGACCGGGGCGGACTCGCCGGTGATCGCCGACTCGTCCACGGAGGCGACACCCTCGACGACGTCACCGTCGCCGGGGATCACGTCACCGGCCTCGCAGACCACCAGGTCGCCGATCTTCAGCTCCGTGCCGGGCACCTGCTCCTCGGACACACCGTCCGTGAGCAGCCGCCGGGCGATCGTGTCGGTCTTGGCCTTGCGCAGGGTGTCGGCCTGCGCCTTGCCGCGGCCCTCGGCGACCGCCTCCGCCAGGTTGGCGAAGACCACGGTCAGCCACAGCCAGGCGCTGATGGTCCAGCCGAACCAGTCGCCCGGGTGCTGGAAGGAGAAGACGGTGGTGAGGATCGAGCCGATCCACACCACGAACATCACGGGAGACTTGACCATCACCCGCGGGTCGAGCTTGCGGCACGCCTCCGGCAGGGACTTGACCAGCTGCTTGGGATCGAAGAGGCCCGCGCCGACACGGCCCTCGGCGGGCTTGTGCCCGGTGGGGACGTCGCTGTGCGGCGCCCGGGTGGGAGTGGCTGTGGACATCGAGTCCTCTGAGTTCTCTGTGCGGGTGGCCATCACGCCAGCCCCTCTGCCAGCGGGCCGAGGGCCAGGGCCGGGAAGTAGGTGAGACCGGTGATGATCAGGATCGCGCCGACCAGCAGGCCGGTGAACAGCGGCTTCTCGGTGCGCAGGGTGCCCGCGGTCACCGGGACCGGCTTCTGCTCGGCGAGCGAGCCGGCGAGCGCCAGGACGAACACCATCGGCAGGAAGCGGCCGAGGAGCATCGCGAGTCCCGTCATGGTGTTGAACCAGTCGGTGTTCGCGTTCAGGCCGGCGAAGGCCGAGCCGTTGTTGTTCGCGGCGGAGGTGAACGCGTACAGCACCTCGGAGAACCCGTGGGCGCCCGAGTTGAGCATCGAGTTCGGCGGGGTCGGCAGGGCCATGGAAGCGGCCGTGAAGACGAGGACCAGGGCGGGGGTGATGAGGATGTAGCAGGCGGCGAGCTTCATCTCGCGGCCGCCGATCTTCTTGCCCAGGTACTCGGGCGTACGGCCGACCATCAGACCGGCGATGAACACCGCGAGGACCGCCATGATCAGGATGCCGTAGAGGCCGGAGCCGGTACCGCCGGGCGTGATCTCGCCCAGCATCATGCTGAGCATCGTGATGCCGCCGCCGAGGCCGGTGAAGGAGGAGTGGAAGGAGTCCACCGCGCCGGTCGAGGTGAGCGTGGTCGCCACCGCGAAGATCGACGAGCCGCCGACGCCGAAGCGGACCTCCTTGCCCTCCATCGCCCCGCCCGCGGCCTGCAGGGCCGGGCCGTGGTGGGCGAACTCGGTCCACATCATCAGGGCGGTGAAGCCCAGCCAGATCGTGAACATCGTGGCGAGGATCGCGTAACCCTGCTTCACCGAGCCGACCATCACGCCGAAGGTGCGGGTCAGCGAGAACGGGATCACCAGGATCAGGAAGATCTCGAAGAGGTTGGTGAAGGGGGTGGGGTTCTCGAAGGGGTGGGCGGAGTTGGCGTTGAAGTAACCGCCACCGTTGGTGCCCAGCTCCTTGATCGCCTCCTGGGAGGCGACCGCGCCGCCGTTCCACTGCTGCGAGCCGCCCATGCTGTGCCCGTTAACGAATTGGCCGACCTCGTGGATGCCGGAGAAGTTCTGGATCGCGCCGCAGGCGACCAGGATCACTGCGGCGATCGCGGCACCCGGCAGCAGGATGCGCAGCACGCCGCGCACCAGGTCGGACCAGAAGTTGCCCAGCTCACCGGTGCGGGAGCGGACGAAGCCGCGCACGAGGGCGACGGCCACGGCCATGCCGACGGCGGCGGAGACGAAGTTCTGCACGGCCAGACCGGCGGTCTGCACGACGTGACCCATGGTCTGCTCGCCGTAGTACGACTGCCAGTTCGTGTTGGTCACGAAGGAGACGGCCGTGTTGAACGACTGCGCCGGGTTGACCGACGAGAAGTTCATCGAGCCGGGCAGCAGACCCTGGAGCCGCTGCAGCAGGTAGAGGAACAGGACGCTGACGGCCGAGAAGGCGAGGACACCGCGCAGGTACGCGGGCCAGGTCATCTCGGTGTCGGGGTTGGCACCGATGCCCTTGTAGACCCACTTCTCCACACGCAGATGCTTCCCGGAGGAGTAGACCCGGGCCATGTAGTTGCCGACGGGGATGTAGACGAGTGCCAGCGCGCCTATGAGGGCGAGCAGCTGGAGCACTGCGGCGAGTACGGGACCCACGTGTCTCAGAACCTCTCCGGGTAGATCAGGGCGAGGACGAGATAACCCAGCAGGGCGACGGCCACGACGAGGCCGACGATGTTCTCGGCGGTCACAGCTTCGTCACCCCCTTGGCGACGAGGGCCACCAGCGCGAAACCCGCGAGCACGGTGACGACGAAGGCCAGATCGGCCATCGCGAACTCCTGGAGTGAGGTTCGGTTGAAACGGACGTGTACGAGGAAACGCCTCTCTGACCGGATCCGGTCGGCCGTTGACGCCTCTCTTACGGCGGCACGCACGCCTTTGACGGCTCTCTTACGGCTCTTGAGCGGGTACCAGTGAGTAAGGCGTCGTGACGATCCGTGACCGGTGTCACGGCAGCCGGAAGCGAAGCCTGCAGATCACGGCGTCGGTCTCCCGCCGTACCGCGTGCGCGACGACCGCGCCCCGCTGGTTCTGCAGAAGCCTCCCCCACGCTCGGCTTCGCTCGCGCGGGGGCACCCCCAGCCACAGCCGCTCCGGCTCGGTCTCCGGGATCAACACGGTCACCCGGGTACCCGGTTCCGACGCGGCCACGTCACGGACGTACGCGGCGATGGGACGGCCCAGACTGCGCCGCTCGCAGGCCAGCCGCACCAGCTCCACGCCCGGGTCCCAGTCGGCCGATTGAGGCGATTGAGGCGATTGAGGCGATTAAGTCGATGGGATTGATGCGGTCGGTTCGGTGCCCGCGGACTGTCCGGTCCGATCGATCCGGTCGGGCCGGTCGGGCCGGTCGGGCCGGTCGGCGAACGGCAGTGACACGACCATTGTGAGGCCCCCGCCCGGCGTGTCCTCCGGGGTGAGGGTGCCGTTCATGGCCTCGGTCAGCCCCCGGGCGAGGGCGAGTCCGAGGCCGAGTCCGGTGGTGTTGTCGGTGTCGCCGAGCCGCTGGAACGGCTCGAAGATCCGCTCGCGGCCCTCGGCCGGCAGCCCGGGTCCCCGGTCCACGACCCGCAGCTCCACCCGCCCCGCCAGGGCGCTGGCGGTGACCAGCACCTTCTTCCCGGCCGGTGTGTGCCGGGCGGCGTTGCCGACCAGGTTGGCGATCACCCGTTCCAGCAACGGCGGGTCGGCCAGCACCGAGGGGATGTTCTCCAGGTCGGCGACCTGGACCTCCGGCACGTCGGCCAGCGCCATGGGGAGCACCTCCTCCAGGGTGGCGGCCCGCAGATTCAAGGTGAGGGCACCGGCCTCCAGGCGGCTGAGGTCGAGGAGGTTCTCCACCAGACGGTTGAGCTTGGCCATGGACTCGTCGGCGGTGGCGAGGAGTTCGTCGCGGTCCTCGTCGGTGAAGGCGACGTCGCGGCTGCGCAGGGAGGTGACGGCGGCCCAGCCGGCGGCCAGCGGCGTGCGCAGGTCGTGGCCGACGGCCCGCAGCAGGGCCGTGCGCAGCCGGTCGGCGGCCTTCACCGGCTCCACCTCGGCCGCCGCCTCGGCGAGCCGTGCACGCTCCACCGCGGAACCGACGTGCGCGGCGAACGCGGCCAGCACCCGCCGCTCGGAGGAGGAGAGCGTACGGCCGGTCAGGGCGAGACAGGCGCCGGGTCCGGCGGGCACGGCCGTGACCCCGGCCGCGTCGGGCGGTTCGTCCACGAGATCCGCCGACTCCATGCCGAAGGTCTCGCGGGTGCGCTCCAGCAGGGCCGGGATGGTGGCCTCGCCGCGCACGATGCTGCCGGCCAGCGACGACATGGTCTCCGCCTCGGCCGTCGCCCGCGCGGAGCGCCGCGACAGCCTGAGCGATCGGTCGACGACGGCGGCCACGACGGCCGCCACGACCGCGAACACCGCGAGGGCCAGCAGCGCGTTGGGGTCGCTCAGCGTGAACTGTCCGACGGGCGGGATGAACCAGTAGTTCAGCAGCAGCGACGCCGTCACCGACGCGATCACCGCCGACGCGACCCCGCCTATGCAGGCCACGCCCACCACGGCGAGCAGGAACAGCAGCGCCTCGCTGGTCAGGTTCAGGGTGCCGCGCAGCTGGGCGAGGACCGCCGTGAGCAGCAGAGGCAGCACCAGTCCGGCGACCGGGCCGGCGATCAGCCGGGCCGTCGACAGCGTCCGGCGCCGCGAGGGCAGGAGGGTGCCGAGCCCGGCCCGCTCGTGGGTGACCCGGTGCACGTCGATGTCCCCGGACAGCTCGGTGACGGTCTCCCCGGTGCCGGGCCCGGTCAGGAACCGCGCGAGCCGGCCCCGGCGGCTGGTGCCCAGCACCAGCTGGGTGGCGTTCTCGGCGCGCGCGAACTCCACCAGGGCGGTGGCCACGTCGTCGCCGACGACCGAGTGGTAGCTGCCCCCGAGGTCCTCCACCAGCCGGCGCTGGCGGGCCAGCGAGGCGTGCGAGACACCGGCCGCGAGACCGTCGCTGCGGGCCACGTGCACGGCGAGCAGGTCACCGCCCGCCGACCGGTCGGCGATACGGGCGGCCCGGCGTACGAGTGTGTCGCCCTCCGGGCCGCCGGTCAGGGCCACGACCACCCGCTCCCGGGTCTCCCACACCCGGCCGATGCCGTGCTGGGAGCGGTACTCCTGCAGCGCCTCGTCCACCCGGTCGGCCACCCACAGCAGTGCCAGCTGACGCAGCGCGGTGAGGTTGCCCGGCCGGAAGTAGTTCGCGAGGGCGGCGTCGATCTTCTCCGGGGCGTAGATGTTGCCGTGCGCCATGCGCCGGCGCAGCCCCTCGGGCGGCATGTCCACCAGCTCGATCTGCCAGGCGCGCCGTACGACCTCGTCGGGCACGGTCTCGTGCTGGGGCACCCCGGTGATCTTCTCGACCACGTCGTTGAGGGACTCCAGGTGCTGGATGTTCAGTGCGGTGATCACGTCGATGCCGGCGTCGAGCAGGGTCTCGATGTCCTGCCAGCGCTTGGGGTTGCGGCCGTCGCCCGGGACGTTGCTGTGGGCGAACTCGTCGACGATCGCGACCTGGGGGCGCCGGGCCAGCACGGCGGCCAGGTCCATCTCCTGGAACCGCCCGCCCCGGTAGGCGCAGGGCATCCGGGAGACGGTCTCCAGGCCGGCGAGCATCGCCTCCGTGTGCGGCCGCCCGTAGCACTCCGCGAACCCCACCACCACGTCCGCCCCGCGGGCGGCACGACGCCGCCCCTCGTCGAGCATCCGGTAGGTCTTGCCGACCCCCGGTGCAGCTCCGAGGTAGACCTTCAGTCGTCCGGGCCGTACGTCACTCATCGCCGCCGACGCGCTCCGCTCGCTGATCCAACTCCCCTTCACGGGAGGGCTTCCCCTCCAAGGAAGCCGCTTCGCGGGGCGGTCTGCCCCGTTGTTAGCGCTTCCTTTGCGTCCCTCCCGGCGACCTTGACACTGTCTTGACGTGACCTGGCCCGATAGGGTGAGGACAGGTGTGCCGGGAAGTCTGGTCGGCCGGGAGCCAGGGTGGCTTCCGCAGTCCCAGGGGGACGGCATACGCGGCGTCGGTACGGTTCTCGCCCTCGTGGTCCTCGCCACGGTGGTCGCCACCTTCGCGCGCCGGTGGCGCATCCCCGCGCCCTCCCTGCTGGTCGTCGCCGGCCTGGCCGTGGCCCTGCTGCCGGGCACCCCGGAGATCCGGATCAGCCCCCAGATCATCGGTGACGACGCGTGGACCGCGTCGTCCGACACCGTCCGGTGGGACGCCGTACGCCCCCCGTACAGTGGAGCGGTGATCGCCACGCAGCCCGCCGACGGCCCGGCCGGGGCCTCGCGCCGTCAGCCGGCGCGGCTCGCCGTGCTGGTCGCGGTGCTGCTCGGGCTGTTCCTCATGCACGGCGGCCCGGCCTCGGCCGAGGCCGGCTGCCACGGGGCGATGCCCGGCACGGCGGCGACGCATCACGAGACCGGCGATTCCCGTGAATCCAGCGACCCCGACGAACCCCGTGAAACCGGTAAAACCGGTGAAACCGGTGCGCGCACCGCGGCTGCCATGCCTGATGGGATGGGCACGCCCGTCGAGACGGGCGCCCACCACTCCGGCCGGGCGGCGCGGCCGGCGGTCCTCGGCCATGTGCAGGGGGTCGGCGACAAGGCCGTAGCGCAGCCGGACACCTCCGTGCGGGGCGCCTCCATGCGGGGCGCGCTGTGCGTGGCCACGACGCCCCGCTCCGAACTCCCACAGCCGCCGCTCTCCGCGGTCGGCCTCCTCCTCCCGGCGGCCGTCCTGCTGCCGGGAGCCTGGCGTACCTACGACGGCACGCGCCGCCGGGGTCCGCCCCCGGGCGGCCGTCAACTCCTGCTCCAGGTGTGCGTCGCGCGGACGTGACGAGACCACCGGGCCGCCGCCCAGCGCCGCGGTCCGGCACCGGCTCTCACGTCCATCGCGCCACTTCACGGCGCCCACCTGGAAAGACGTATTCATGACCCAGCGTTTCCGGACGTCCCGTCGTGCCCTGACGGCGGCCGTCGCCACCGCTGCACTCACCCTCACCCTGGCCGCCTGCGGCTCCGGCTCCGACTCCGGCTCCGGGGGGCACTCCGGCCACGGCTCGTCCAAGCCCGGCATGGACCACGGGACCACCGCCCCCTCCCCCTCGAAGACGGACGACGCCATGGCGGGCATGCCCGGCATGGGCGGCGCCGAGGCCGGCAACGGTCTGGCCGCCGCGAAGGCCGGCTACCGGATGGCCCCCGCCTCCGCCACCCCGACCGCCGGCGAGGCGACCGGCTACCGCTTCTCCGTCACCGGCCCGGACGGGAAGCCGGTCACGGACTTCGCCGTCGACCAGACCGAGCGGATGCACTTCTACGCCATCCGCTCGGACCTCACCGGCTTCCAGCACCTGCACCCCACCATGGCCGGCGACGGCACCTGGACCGCGCCGCTGGACGCGCTGCGGCCCGGTACCTGGCGGCTGTACACCTCCTTCACCCCGGACAGCGGGTCCGGCAAGGGCAAGGGCCTCGTCCTGAGCCGCACCGTCAAGGTGATCGGCACGGCGACGACCACCCCGCTGCCCAAGGCCTCCGCCACGGCCACGGTCGACGGCTACACGATCACGGTGAAGGGCGACCCGATGGCCGGCATGGCCCACCGGCTGACCGCCACCGTGACCAAGGACGGCAGGCCGGTCACCGACCTGGAGCCCTACCTCGACACGTACGCCCACCTCACCGCGTTCCACCAGGGCGACCTGGCCTTCGCCCACCTCCACCCGGAGACCGAGGTCGACGGCGACCACGGCGGGCCCGCCCTGACCTTCCACGCCGAGTTCCCCGAGTCGGGCGACTGGCGGCTGTTCCTCCAGTTCCGCACGGCGGGCCGGCTGCACACCGCGGCCCTGACCCTGAACGTCGGCTGACCGTCCCCTCCCCCGGTAGCGCCCGAGCAACCGAGCGCCCGGCCCGTCCACCGCATCGGTGGACGGGCCGGCGCCCTACCGCGACGGTGTCAGCGGCAGGTCGTCCGTGAAGGCGTTGACCGGCTGGGCGATGGGCCTGGTCGCGCGGACGTCGAGGGCGGGTTCCGCGGAGCGGGTGCCGAGGGTGCCCTTGGGGTGCCAGGTTCCGGTGACGGACAGCCAGGTGTCGGCCGGTGGGGTCTCGGTGCCGTACATGCGGATCTTGACGGACTGGGAGTCGGCCGCGCAGCAGGTGAAGATGATCCGGGTCAGGTACCAGCCGCCGTTCCCGGCGACGGGGGTGACGAAGCCGGTGAGCTGGACCGTACGGCCCTTGATCGCCAGGGCGCGGTCCTGCTGGACGCGGGTGGTGAAGCCCGTGAGGGTCATGGGCAGCGGGGAGGTCGCGGGCAGCGCGTCGAAGCGGCTCTGTCTGGTGACGGCCTTGTTCGCCGAGTGCGCCGCCGTGTAGGCGCCGAGGGCCGGTGGGGCGTAGAGGAGCAGGCTGATCGCGGGGAGGACCAGCAGCCAGGCGACGCGGGGGGCGATGGAGTGGTCGTGACCATGGGAGTGGTTGTGGGCGTCACCGTGTGAGTGGCCCTGTGGGTGGCCGTGGGAGTCGCCGTGTGGGTGGCCGTGGGAGTCGCCGTGTGGGTGGCCGTGGGCGTCACCGTGTGGGTGGCCGTGGGCGTCACCGTGGGCGTGGTCGCGCGCGGAGGGTTCGAGGAGACCGGTCCTCCGTGCGGTGCCGCGTCCGTCCAGGGCCGCGTTGGCCACGCCCAGGACCAGCAGGGTGAACCCCGACGCGATCAGCAGCGGGCGCAGGCCGTCCTTGACGTAGCGCAGGTAGAGGTCCGTGAAGAGGGTCGTGTGCAGCAGGCCGATGCCGGTGAGGGCCAGCAGGGCCGCCTGGGCGGGGCGTCTCACAGCAGTGCGCCTCCGATCAGGGCGCTCGCGGCGACCGCCACGACCGTGGTCGCGGTGGAGAAGCGCAGGGCGAACGCGCGGCCGAAGGTGCCCGCCTGAAGGGCGATCAGCTTCAGGTCGACCATGGGGCCGACGACCATGAACGCCAGCCGCGCGGTCGGCGAGAAGCCGGTGAGCGAGGCCGCGACGAAGGCGTCGGCCTCCGAGCAGACCGCCAGGAGCACGGCGAGGGCGGCCAGGAAGAGCACCGACAGCAGGGGCGATCCGGAGAACGTGTCGAGGACGGAGCGCGGGACGGTCACGTTGAAGGTGGCCGCGGCCATGGCGCCGAGCACGAGGAAGCCCCCGGCGTGCAGGAAGTCGTGCTGGAAGCCCTGGCGGAACTCGGTCCAGCGGCTGTGTCCGGGACGGTGACCGGTGTGCCGGACCGCCGGCCGCAGCCATTCCTCCTTGCCGAGCCAGAGCCACAGCCAGCCCATCAGCGCGGCGGTGGCGAGCGAGGCGAGCAGGCGGGCCGCGACCATCGCGGGGTTGCCGGGGAAGGCGACCGCCGTGGCGGTCAGCACGATCGGGTTGATCGCGGGTGCGGAGAGCAGGAAGGCGAAGGCCGCGGCCGGGGTCACGCCCCGGCGGATGAGGCTGTTCGCGACCGGTACCGAGGCGCACTCGCACCCGGGCAGCACCGCGCCCGCCACCCCGGCCACCGGCACGGCGAGGACGGCCCGTTTCGGCAGTATCCGGGTGAACAGGTCTGCCGGTACGAAGGCGTTGATGGCGCCGGACAGGGCGGTGCCCAGCAGGAGGAAGGGCAGCGCCTGGACGGTGATGGCCAGGCAGACGGTGCGCCAGGCCTGGACGGCGGGGTGGTCGAGCCACCCGGCACCGGCCAGCAGCGGCACCGCCACCCCGACGGCCGCCACCGCGGACGCGGCGACCAGCGGCCGTACGGGGGTGTGGCGGCGCACCGGCGGGCCGGTGGAGACGACCGCCTGCCCGTCGAGAACACCGACGCCCACCATTTCATCCGTTTTTCCCATTTTCACTCCGGATGTTGGCGTTTGGCTGACGATATGCGAGGGACGCAGTCGGAGCCGTGCGCACACGCCGTCGCGAATGGATGACGGAGATGGATGACGGGGATGGATGACGGGGCGGGACGTCGGCGCCGGGAGAGGCGATCGGCAGTGCCGTGCCGGCAGTGCCCTACGCGAACATGCCGGGCTCGTAGTGGCCGGCCGGCTGCCGGACCATGACGTTCACCCGGTTGTAGGCGTTGATGATGGCGATCAGGGCGACCAGGGCGCCGAGCTGCTCCTCGTCGTAGTGCTTGGCGGCGTTCGCCCAGACCTCGTCGCTGACACCGCCGGCCGCGTCCGCGATACGGGTGGCCTCCTCGGCCAGCTCCAGGGCGGCGCGCTCGGCGTCGGTGAACACCGTGGCCTCGCGCCAGGCCGCGACGAGGTTCAGGCGCAGCCAGGTCTCGCCGGCGGCGACGGCGTCCTTGCTGTGCATGTCGGTGCAGAAGCCGCAGCCGTTGATCTGGCTGGCACGGAGCAGCACCAGTTGCTGCGTCGCCTCCGGCAGCGACGAGTCGGCGACGACCTTGCCGGCCGCGTTGAAGTGCTTGAGGACCTTGCCGGCGAGCGGGCTGCCGAAGAGGTTCAGACGGGCTTCCATGTCGAGCTCCTTTGCGGTGTCGGGCCGTCGGCCCGCTGTTCTCGCGCTTGCACAGTCACGACGGAGCCGAGCGCGGGGATGTGACAGCCCCGTGTGTGACCCGCGCCACAGTCGTTCACTCATCCACCGAAAATGTGTGCAGGAGAGCCACACGGGCCGCACACGGTCTTCCGAAAGGATCGATAGCGTTGCAGGCTGTTCGATCTCGCGTACGAACGTGACCAGGCACGGTGCCGAGGCCGCAGGCGCCATCGACTCAGGAAGACCGAAATGGACTACTGCTCCTCGTGCCGTCGGCATCTGAACGGCGCCCTCGTCTGTCCCGGGTGCGGTGCCTACGCCCCGGACATAGCCCCGTCCACGGCCGCGACCGGCCGCTCGGCGGCGGCCGTGGGCCCGGCGGCGCAGCAGCTCCGCACCGGCGCCCCGTCGTACGGCGACGACCTCCACGGCCCGCACGGCGACCTCCAGGACCTCCAGGACCTCCAGGACCTCCAGGACCTCCAGGACTTCCGGAACTTCGGCGACCTCCACGCCCCGCACCACGCGGCGGCGTTCGAAGACGATCTTCACAACGAGGCCGCACCTGACGACGCGGACGGCACCACGCGGTTCCAGCCGTCCGGTGACGCGGGCCCCTCCTTCGACGCGCCGCGGGGCCGGGCCGCCCGGCGCCGGCAGCTGGCCCGCTGGAAGAAGAACAAGCGCCGGGCCGCCGTCGCCACCGCCGTCGCCCTCGTCGGCGGCGGGATCACGCTGGCCTCGATGAACGGCCAGTCCACCGACCGCACGCAGGCGGCCTCGGCACCGGACAACCGCAGCATGGGCGCGGCGGGCGACGAGACCACCGGCGAGGCCTCCCCGGAGCCGTCCGCGCCCGCCACCCACCACCCGGCGCACCCCGCGAGCCCCGCCCACCCCCAGCGGGCGACGGCCGGCACCCCGTACCAGCGGGCCGCGCACACCGCCGCCGCCGCGCCGCGTACCGCCGTGACGAACGCGCACACGGACGCCGCGGCCGCTCCCGTGCCCGCGCGAACACTGGCCGTACCGCACCGGATCTCCACCCCCGTCACCGGCGGCGGTACGACGGGCACCGGTCACACCAGCGCGGCGCCGACGCAGCAGCCGGCGTCCACCCCCAAGCCCGCGCAGACCGGCGGGACGGGCACCTCCGGCACGCCGCCCCAGACGAGCCCCTCCCCGGCGGCGACCTCGCCGAGCCAGCTGTGCCTGGTCGTGCTCTGCCTGGGCTGACGGCTCAGTTGTTCCAGGTCTCGTCGTAGGGATCGTGCGGAGTCGGCACCGGCTTCGCCGCGGTGACCCTCAGGTACGGGATCGGGCCGTCGTTCACGGGGTCGTGGGCCACCCCGGGCGCGTAGGTGCCCCTCACCTCCAGCCAGGCGTCCGGCTGGAGGACCGGGGGCAGCGTGCCGGTCAGGGCGATCTTGACCGGCTGGGCGTCCGCCGCACAGCAGTTGAGCGCCATCCGGACCAGGTACGGGGTGCCCCCGTGGTCCAGGGCGAGGAAGCCGGTGACGCGGACGGTACGGCCGTCGAGTGAGCGCCCGTGGCCGTAGGCGGCCCGGGAGGCGTAGTCGACCACGCTCAGCGGGACCGGGTCACCGGCGGGCAACCTGCCGTATCCGTACGGCTGTTGCAGCGCGGTCCCGGTCCGCACGGCGCTGTACGAGCCGAGGGCCGGCGGTGCGACGAGGATCAGGGCGAGCAGGGGAAGCACGAGGAGCCAGGAGACGCGGGGCTCGGGGTGCGTGTGTGCGGGTTGCGTATGCGCGGGTTGCGTATGCGCGGATCGCGCGTGGCCGGGGTGAGTGGGGTGCGCGTGGCTGCGGTCCGGCCGGGCGGCCTCGCCGGCGCCCGCCGCTTGCGCGCGTCGGCGCCCGTACCAGGCCGTCGCCGTCGCCGCCGCGATCAGGACGACCCCCGAGGCGAGCAGCAGGGGTTGCAGGCCCGCCTTCACATAGCGCAGGTACAGGTCGGTGGCGCCCGCGTGCAGCAGGGCCGCGCCGAGCAGGAACATGACCGCCGCCTGGGCCTGCCGGTTCACAGCAGCACCGCCCCGGTCAGCAGGCCGCCCGCGACGGCGAGGGCGAAGGTCGCGGGGGCGAAGCGGGACGCGAAACCGCGCCCGAAGGTGCCCGCCTGCATGGCGAAGAGCTTGAGGTCGATCATCGGTCCCACCACCAGGAACACCAGCCTGGCCGTCAGCGAGAACTGGGTCAGCGACGCCGCCACGAACGCGTCCGCCTCCGAACAGATGGACAGGACCACCGCCAGGACGGCGAGGGCGAGCACGGAGAACACGGGGCTGTCGGCCGCCGTGCGCAGCCACGCCGCCGGGGCCACCGCCTTCAGCGTGGCGGCGGCCATCGCGCCCAGCACCAGGAAACCGCCCGCGTGCATGGTGTCGTGACGGACCGAGTCCCAGAACGCCTCCCCCTTGGTCGCACCCTCGTGCGCCCCGTGGGCCGGCGGGCGCAGCCAGTCCGTGCGGCCCAGCCGCTGCCACAGCCACCCCATCGCGCAGGCCACGAGGAGGCTCGCGACGAAGCGGGCCAGGACCATCACGGGCTCTCGCGGGAACGCGACCGCCGTCGCCGTGAGCACGATCGGGTTGATCGCGGGGGCTGAGAGCAGGAAGGCCAGCGCCGCCGCCGGGGTCACGCCCCGGCGCACCAGCGCACCCGCCACCGGGACCGAGGCGCACTCGCAGCCCGGCAGCACCGCGCCCGCCAGCCCGGCCACCGGTACGGCGAGAGCGGGGCGGCGCGGGAGGGCGCGGGCGAAGAACGAGGGGGGCACGAAGACCGCGATCGCCGCCGAGAGGAGCACGCCCAGGACGAGGAAGGGCAGCGCCTGGACCGTCACGGCCACGAAGACCGTCATCCAGCTCTGCATCACCGGGGTGCCGAGGGCCCCGCGGATCGGGGACTGGGCGAGCACCGCCAGTACCAGGACCAGCGTCAGCAGGAGCGGGGAGCTGAGGCGCCGCGCGTCGGGGTCGGAAGTGGGGGTGGGAACGGAGCTGGGTGTGGTGACGGGGGTGCCCGGTGGGGCGTCCTCGGTGATGGCCACGGATGGGTACCTCCCGCTGTGTGCTGCTCAGCTCCCCCTCATACGCGGGGCCACGCGCACCCGTTCAGCTCATTGCTGGAACCACCCGTCTCCTTGGGGCAGTCTTTCCCCTCGTGGCGAGCGTTCCGTACCAAGGTGGATCCAGTGACCCGTCGGCGCACATGGTGGTGTGCGGCGACGACGGGCTCGCGCACCGGCTGACGGCCGAGTTGCGCGGTGTCTACGGCGAGCAGGTCGTCCTCGTCGTACCGCCGCACGAGGGCACCGTCCGGCCCCCGGTGGTCGGCCGGTCCCGGTCCGCCTCGACGTCGCTGTTCGACCGGATGGTCAACGCGACCGTCGGGCGGGGCGGCGGCAACGGGAACACCACCCCGGCCCCGAGCGGCGGACCCGGGAACGGAGGAAGCAGGAGCGGAGGAAGCGGGAGTTCCGGAGGCGGGAGCGGAGGAAGCGGCGGGAGTACGGGGACCGCGGGCAGCGGGCGACAACGGAGCGACGGCGGGCGGGTGTTGGAGGCCACCGAACCCAGCGAGGCCGTGCTCGCCGACGCCGGGGTGGAACGGGCCGCCGCGCTCGCGCTCGTGTACGACGACGACGAGACCAACATCCGCGCCGCACTCACCGCCCGCCGCCTCAACCCACGCCTCCGGCTCGTCCTGCGCCTCTACAACCGCCGGTTGGGCCAGCACATCGAGGAACTCCTCGACCAGGCCGCCACGTTGGCGGCCGGTGACGGCGAGGAGGGCTCCCTGGAGGCCTCCACGACCGTCCTGTCCGACGCCGACACCGCCGCGCCCGCGCTCGCGGCGACCGCGGTCGCCGGCACCAGCAAGGTCGTCCAGACCGAGGGGCTGCTGCTGCGGGCCGTGGAACGGACCCCGCCCCCGGGCGGCCTCGTCACGGATCCGGGGCTGTGCACCCTGGCCCTGCTCTCCGCGGTCGAGAACGGCAGGGAGCAGGGGCCCCAACTGCTCCCGGACGACGAGGAGGTACGCCAGGCACACGGGCGCCCCGCCGTCGTCCTGGAGCAGGTCTCCGACGCCGGCGCCGCGTCCTCGGCGACCGCCGCGCGCGGGGTGGGCGCCGTGCCGCCGCTCGCCTCACTGTTCTCGCGGCGGCTGCGCTGGTCGCTGGCCGGGCTCGTGGGATGCGTGGGCGCGCTCGCCGTCGCGCTGTGGGCGGTCACCGGCATTCATCCGCTGGGGGCCTTCTATCTGACGCTGCTGGACATGTTCGCGATCGACGACCCGGCGCTCGGGAAGTCGCTCGGGCGGCAGATCCTGCAACTGCTGTCCGGGCTGATGGGGTTGCTGCTGCTCCCGGTCCTGCTGGCCGCCGTGCTGGAGGCGCTCGGCACCTTCCGCACGGCCTCCGCGCTGCGTAAACCGCCGCGTGGGCTGGGCGGGCATGTGGTGCTGCTGGGGCTGGGGAAGATCGGCACGCGGGTGCTGACCCGGCTGCGGGAACTGCAGGTCCCCGTGGTGTGTGTGGAGTCCGACCCGGAGGCGCGGGGACTCGCGACCGCGCGGCGGCTGCGGGTGCCGGTGGTGCTCGGGGACGTCACACAGGAAGGGGTGCTGGAGGCCGCGAAGATCCACCGGGCCCACGCGCTGCTCGCGGTGACCAGCGCGGACACGACGAATCTGGAGGCCGTGCTGTACGCGCGGTCCGTACGGCCGGATCTGCGGGTGGTGCTACGGCTGTACGACGACGACTTCGCGACCGCGGTGTACCGCACCCTGCGTGCCGCGCATCCGCAGGCGTCGACCCGGAGCCGGAGCGTGTCCCACATGTCCACGCCCGCGTTCGCCGGGGCGATGCTGGGGCGGCGGATTCTGGGGGCGGTTCCCGTGGAGCGACGGGTGTTGCTCTTCGCCTCGGTCGAGGTGGCCGGCAACCCGGAGCTGGAGGGGCGGACCGTGCGGGAGGCTTTCCGGGCCGGGGCGTTCCGGGTGCTGGCCCTGGAGGGCCGTGCGGACGTCTCCGGCGGGCATGTGCTGAGCAAGGGCGACCGCGTCGTCGTTGCCGCCACCCGCCGGGGCCTGGCCGAACTGATCTGACCCGTGGTCCGGGGTGAGCGAGTTCGGCCACCCCGGGCCGCGCGCGAGTGCTCCCTACCGCTGGGGCAAGTGCTTCTCCGCGAACTGCATTTCGAGGCGGAGTTGCTTGATGCGTTCGTCCACGACCAGGGAGCCGTGGCCGGCGTCGTAGCGGTAGACCTCGTGGGGGGCGCCGCGGGATTCCAGGCGCTTGACGTAGTTGTCGATCTGGCGGATGGGGCAGCGGGGGTCGTTGACGCCCGCGGAGATGTAGACGGGGGCCTCGACCCGGTCGACGTAGGTCAGCGGGGAGGAGGCCTCGAAGCGTTCGGGGACCTCCTCGGGGGTGCCGCCCAGCAGGGTGCGGTCCATGGCCTTCAGGGACTCCATCTCGTCGTGGTACGCCGTGACGTAGTCCGCGACCGGCACGACGGCGATGCCCACCGTCCAGGCGTCGGGCTGGGTGCCGAGGCCGAGGAGGGTGAGGTAGCCGCCCCAGGAGCCGCCGGTGAGGACCAGGCGGGCGGGGTCGGCGAGGCCGGAGCTGACCGCCCACTCGCGGACGGCCGCCACGTCCTCCAGCTCGATCAGGCCGACCCGGTGCTTGAGGGCGTCCGTCCAGGCGCGGCCGTAGCCCGTGGAGCCGCGGTAGTTGACGCGGACCACCGCGTAGCCCTGGTCGACCCAGGCGGCCGGGCCCGCGGCGAACGAGTCGCTGTCGTGCCAGGTCGGGCCGCCGTGCAGGTCGAAGACCGTGGGGAGGGGGCCGGTGGCGCCCGCCGGCTTCTGGACGAGGGCGTGGATGCGGCCGCCGGGGCCCTCCACCCAGACGTCCTCCACGGACACGGAGGACGGGCACGTCATGCCCGGAGGGTCCAGGACCACACCGCCCGCCGTCGAACGGACCGTCGGCGGCTGGGCGCCCGACGACCACAGGTACTCCACGCTGCCGTCGGGGCGGGCGGTCGCCCCGGAGACCGTGCCGGGCGGGGTGGGGATGCGGGTCAGTTCGTGGCCGGCCAGGTCGTAGCGGAACAGCTCGCTGCGGGCCTCCTGGCTGTGGGCGACGAGCAGGGCGCTGCCGTCCGGGTACCACTCGGCGCCGACGTCACCGGGCAGGTCCAGGGACAGGGCCGTCTCCTCGCCGGTCGCCACGTCCCACACCAGCGGCTCCCAGCGGCCGCGGCGCTGGTGGCCGATGAGCAGGCGGGTGTCGCCGGCGACGGGGGCGAAGCCCAGGACCTCCAGGCCCAGTTCCTCGGTACCGCCCTTGGTGTCGTCCAGCTCGGCGACCGTCGTGCCGTCCGGGCGCAGCACGCGCAGGGCCGCGTGCATGGCGTCTCCGTGCTCGGTGTGCTCGACGGCGATCAGCGAGCCGTCGTGCGAGAGGTCGCCGACGCCGGCCGACTCACGGTGCCGGTAGATCTCCACCGGGTCCTCGCCCTCACGGGCGAGGTGGATGGTCGTACCGTCCTCGTCCGTGGAGCGGCCGACGACCGCCGCGCGACCGTCACGCGCCAGGGCCAGGCCGGCCGGGTAGGAGGGGTCGAGGCCGGGAACGGCCGGCTCGTCCGCGCCGCCGCCGAAGGGCTGGCGGCGCCAGATGCCGAACTCGTCGCCGTCCTTGTCGTCGAACCACCAGATCCACGCCCCGTCCGGGGAGAGCATGCCGTCCGTGGTGCCGTTGGGCCGGTCCGTCGCCTGCCGCTGCGCGCCGCTCGCCCGGTCCCACGCGTACAGCTCGTACGTGCCCGTCGCGTTCGACACGAACAGGGAGTGGTCCGGCGCGTCCTCCGCCCAGTCGGGCAGCGAGACCCGCGGCGCCCGGAAGCGCTTCTCCCAGTCCGGCATGCCCGATGTGTCCGGCGTGTCCGGCGTCCTGCTCTCACTCTTCTCCCCAGTCATGCCCCCATAGTGCCTGGCCGCGCCCACAATCCGCTGGCCGCTGTGCCCAGCCTGTGGATAACTTCGCGCCCCCGGGCACCGCGGCCACCCTCGCGGGACCGAGGACGCCGGGGGCTGACGCCCGTCCACAGGGCGGACCAAGGACGAACCCCGCGCCCCGGACTCCTGCGGCGGCGCCGTACCGTGGAGGGCGTGTACCGGTTTCTGCTGACATCGCGCTGGTGGGGCATCAACGTCTTCGTGCTGCTCGCCATCCCCTTCTGCATCTTCATGGGGTCCTGGCAGCTGAGCCGTTTCGAGGGGCGGGTGCAGGAACATCGCACCGCCACCGAGCAGGCCGCCTCCGACGACGGCGAGTCGGCCCGGCCGCTGGCGGACATGCTGCCGGTCGACAAGAGCACCTCGGGACGGCGGGTCACCGCGACCGGCCGGTACGGCAAGCAGCTCCTGGTACCCGGCCGGGAGTTGGACGGCAGGAACGGCTTCTACGTACTGACCCTGCTGCGCACCGCGTCGGGCACGTCCCTGCCCGTGGTGCGGGGCTGGATCCCCGGCGCGGCGGACGCGGCGAAGGCGCCCGCGCCACCGGCCGGCGAGGTCACCGCCACCGGCGCGCTGCAGGCGCCCGAGACGCCCGGGGACAACGGCGTCCCCGCCCAGGGCGGGCTGCCCGCCGGGCAGACGGGGGCGATCAGCTCGGCAACGCTCGTCAACCTGGTGCCTGACAAGCTGTACGACGCCTGGGTGACCCTCGACAAGGCCGACGCGGGCATGAAGGCCGTGCCCGCGACCGCGCCGACGGGCACCGGCCTGGACCTGAAGGCGTTCCAGAACCTCGGATACACCGGTGAGTGGTTCGTCTTCGCGGGCTTCACGGTCTTCATGTGGTTCCGGCTGCTGCGCCGCGAGGTGGAGTTCCAGCGGGACGCGGCGCTCGGTCTGGCGCCGGAAGAGGAACAGGACCAGGGTCAGGCGCAGGACCAGAGTCAGGCGCAGGACCAGAGGCAGGCACAGGACCACAGGCAGGACCAGGAGGGCACCTCCGCCCCGACCGCCGTCTGAGCGCCCCGCCCACCTGTCGGGCGACGCTCGCGGCACCCGGAGCCCGGCACCCGGGGCCCCGCGCGGGTCTACGACCCCGCGAGCACCCCGGTGTAGTACACGGTTCCCGCGCACGCGTTCGGCACCAGCGCCGTCGCCGACGGGGCGCCCGTCTCTCCGGTGTAGGTGACGACGACGCTGCCGTCGGCCGTCCCCTCCTCGGTGGCGAGTTGGGTAGTGGCACCCGACGAGGTGCCGGGGGCCGTGCTGCCGCCGCCCGTGCTCACGTTCTGCGAGGGCGAGGGGTCGGGCGAGGGGCCGCCGCCGCTCGAACCGCCGGTGCTGCTGCCGCCCGTGGTGGGACAGGTCTCCGACGGCACGAAGGCGAACTTCTCCTCGTAGGCCGCGCCCGGCTGGAGGACAAGGCTGGAGACCGCCAGGGCCGGGTCGGGCAGGCCCGTCGCCGCGTCCCCCGCCACATGCCCGGCGACGGCGAGCTTGGCCTGGTCCGCCGCGCCCTGTGCGGTGGCGCTGACCGAGACCCCGCCGGTGACCGTGCACGGGGTGCCGGAGACGTTGGTGACGCGGAAGGTGCCGTAAACCGCGCCCGCCGTGTCGGGGGCGGCGGCGGTGCCGGTGGCGCCCAGCTGGGCCGACGTGCAGGCCAGGATGCCCGCGGTCGCGGTGGCGGCCGGGCCGGCGCTGGTCGAACCGGTGCCGCTGCCATCGGGCTTGCCCGGGTTATCGGGCTTGCCGGTTTCCTGGCCGGGACCGGGAGTCTGGCTGTGGGAGCCGCCGATGCCGCTGCTGCCGCCGTCCGGGTGCTTGCTCTGGCCGTTGCCGCCCTCGCTCTGGGAGGACTGGCCGGCCATGGCGGTGTTGGGGTCGGAGCCGCCGGCGTTCGAGACGTGCACGAGGGCCGGGATCGCCGTGCCGACGAACAGGGCCGCCGCCGCCATCCCGACGGCCGCCTGGCGCTTGCGGGCCCGGCGTGCGGGCACCGCCCGGCGCAGATGGTCCAGCGTGCCGGTGCGCGGCTCGATGTCGTCGACCGCCGTGTGCAGCAGCCGGCGCAGCGCCTGCTCGTCCGGTGCGAGCCCGTCGGGGCCCTGGCCGAGTTCCTCGGAACCCTTGTCGCCGAGCCCCTCGGGGCTCTTCTCGTCGGGGCCGTGGTTCACAGTTCCGTTCCCAGCGTGCGATGGCGTGTGCTCTTGCTCGTGCTGCTTCGTCGGTTCGCGCCAGGCGTAGGGCTCATGGCGTTCGTGGGAGAGGCGTTCATGTGGATCGCCCCCTTCGGAGTCGTCGCTCATGCGCGCGCCTCCATGACCACCCGCAGCGCGGCGATGCCCCGCGAACCGTACGCCTTCACCGAGCCCAGCGAGATGCCGAGCGTCTCGGCGACCTGGGCCTCCGTCATGTCCGCGAAGTAGCGCAGGACGAGGACCTCGCGCTGGCGGCGCTGCAGGCCCTTCATCGCCTTGATGAGGTCGCGCCGCTCCAGCGAGTCGTAGGCACCCTCCTCCGCGCTCGCCATGTCCGGCATCGGCTTGGAGAGGAGCTTCAGGCCGAGGATGCGCCGGCGCAGGGCGGAGCGGGAGAGGTTGACGACCGTCTGTCTGAGGTAGGCGAGGGTCTTCTCGGGGTCGCGGACGCGCTTGCGGGCCGAGTGGACCCGGATGAACGCCTCCTGGACGACGTCCTCGCAGGAGGCGGTGTCGTCGAGCAGCAGGGCGGCGAGACCGAGGAGCGAGCGGTAGTGCGCGCGGTAGGTCTCGGTGAGATGGTCGACCGTGGTCCCGGCGGCCGCGCTGGACGTGGTGTCCTCGGCGCCGTCACGCTGGCTGGGTATGCGGGTGGGTCTCGTCGCGGGCATGGGCGCGATCACCGGCATGCCGCCGGCCGGACCGGCCAGGCGCGGACGGTGTGCCGCGCGGGGCGGCCGGAGAGCCGCGGTGCCGCGGGCCGCTGGGGATACCCCCTGCTCGAAGAGCCTGGGGGTGAGTTCGAGTACCTCTGCCACGCCAGTTGGACACGTTTACCCCCGCAAGGGTTGTACGTGCCGGACGTCACAAGTGCGACAACCGACGGTGCCTCAAGTGCCGTCATGCGCCCCGCTCTTCCCCTATATGCCATTTGAACGGGCGTCCCCACGCCCCGACCGCGGCGTCCCCACGCCAGGATCCTCACGCCCCCCGGGCCCACCGTGGGTGGGTTCAGAGCCCACCGAGGGTGACCGCAAAGACGCTCCCCGCCCTCCGCGCGGTTGCGGAGGGCGGGGAGGAAAATCCTCTGTTGCCGTGGTTGCCGGTTCAAGTGGTTTGGACCATGCTTCCGGCCACAGTTCTTAAAAGGATCCTACAAACGTCTTACTCTCGGTCAGGGCCGTCGCCTGTGATCTCCGTCGCCACCAGCTCCGCGATCTGCGCGGTGTTGAGCGCCGCGCCCTTACGCAGGTTGTCGCCGCACACGAAGAGTTCGAGCGCGGTCGGGTCGTCCAGGGCCCGCCGCACCCGGCCGACCCAGGTCGGGTCGGTGCCCACGACGTCGGCGGGGGTGGGGAACTCACCGGCGGCCGGGTCGTCGTACAGGACGACGCCGGGGGCGGTGGCGAGGATCTCGCGGGCGCCGTCGACGCTCACCTCGCCCTGGAAGCGGGCGTGGACGGTCAGCGAGTGCGTGGTGATCACAGGCACCCGCACACAGGTCACGGCGACCGGCAGCTGGGGCAGTCCGAGGATCTTGCGGGACTCGTCCCGCACCTTCATCTCCTCCGACGACCAGCCGTCCGCACGGAGCGATCCGGCCCACGGGACGACGTTGAGCACGACCGGCTCCGGGAACGGCCCGGTGTCCTCCCCCACGGCCCGCCGCACGTCACCGGGTGCGGTCCCCAGCTCCGTACCGGCCACCAGGGACAGCTGGGCCCGCAGCGTCTCCACCCCGGCCCGCCCGGCCCCGCTCACCGCCTGGTACGACGACACCACCAGCTCGCGCAGCCCGAACTCGGCGTGCAGCGCGCCCAGGGCGACGATCATCGACAGGGTCGTGCAGTTGGGGTTGGCGACGATGCCGCGCGGCCGGGTGCGCACCGCGTGCGCGTTGACCTCGGGGACGACGAGCGGCACGTCGGGGTCCATGCGGAAGGCGGCCGAGTTGTCGACGACGACCGCACCGCGCGCGGCGGCGATCGGCGCCCACTCGGCGGAGACCTCGTCGGGCACGTCGAACATCGCGACGTCGACCCCGTCGAAGGCCTCCTCGCTCAGCGCGACGACCTCGGTCTCCTCGCTGCGCACGGTCAGCTTGCGGCCGGCCGAGCGCGGCGAGGCGATCAGACGGATCTCGCCCCAGACGTCCGCGCGCTGGGACAGGATCTGGAGCATGACCGCGCCGACGGCTCCGGTCGCTCCCACGACCGCGAGTGTCGGCTTGCCGGTCGGCGCCATCAGCGGCCGGTTCCTCCGTAGACGACGGCCTCGTCGGTGTCGGAGTCGAGCCCGAAGGCGCTGTGCACGGCGCGCACGGCCTCGGGAACGTCGTCGGCACGGGTGACGACCGAGATACGGATCTCGGAGGTCGAGATCAGCTCGATGTTGACCCCGGCGTTGCTGAGCGCCTCGAAGAAGGTCGCGGTGACGCCCGGGTTCGTCTTCATACCGGCGCCGACCAGGGAGATCTTGCCGATCTGGTCGTCGTAGCGCAGCGAGTCGAAGCCGATGCCGCCCTTGTTCCGCTCCAGTTCGTCGATGGCCTTGCGACCCTCGGTCTTGGGCAGCGTGAAGGAGATGTCGGTCAGGCCCGTGGACGCGGCCGACACGTTCTGCACGACCATGTCGATGTTGATCTGCGCGTCGGCGATGGTGCGGAAGATCGCGGCGGCCTCGCCCGGCTTGTCCGGCACACCGACGACCGTGATCTTGGCCTCGGAGGTGTCGTGCGCGACACCGGAGATGATGGCCTGCTCCACCTTCTTGTCCCCTTGCTGAATCGACTCGCTGCTGACCCACGTGCCCTGCAGTCCACTGAAGGACGAGCGGACGTGGATCGGGATGTTGTAACGGCGGGCGTACTCCACACAACGGTGGAGCAGCACCTTGGAGCCGGAGGCGGCGAGCTCCAGCATGTCCTCGAAGGCGATCCAGTCGATCTTCTTCGCCTTCTTCACCACGCGCGGGTCGGCGGTGAACACGCCGTCGACGTCGGTGTAGATCTCGCAGACCTCGGCGTCGAGCGCGGCGGCCAGCGCCACGGCCGTGGTGTCGGACCCGCCGCGCCCCAGCGTGGTGATGTCCTTCTTGTCGGCGCTGACGCCCTGGAAACCGGCGACGATGGCGATGTTGCCCTCGTCGAGCGCGGTGCGGATACGGCCCGGCGTGACGTCGATGATCCGGGCTTTGTTGTGGACCGAGTCGGTGATGACGCCTGCCTGGCTGCCGGTGAACGACTGGGCCTCGTGGCCCAGGTTTTTGATCGCCATGGCCAGCAGGGCCATGGAGATACGCTCTCCGGCGGTCAGCAGCATGTCGAACTCCCGGCCTGCAGGCATGGGTGAAACCTGCTCGGCGAGATCGATCAGCTCGTCCGTCGTGTCGCCCATCGCGGAGACCACGACAACCACCTGGTTGCCGTTCTTCTTGGCTTCCACGATCCGCTTGGCGACGCGCTTGATGCCCTCGGCATCGGCTACGGAGGAGCCTCCGTACTTCTGCACGACAAGGCCCACGTGCGCTCCTCGCTCGGTTCGTTTGTGTCGGCTCAGTCTATCGAGCGCCCGAAATCCGCCGTCCTGCTCCCGCATGGTGAGACATTCGGTCGCTCGGTCCCGAACCTGCCCAGCGCGCCGCCCGCCACTCGGAACGTGCGCCGGGTCACATGTGCCGGCCCTACGTGGCCGGACGCATCCCCAGCCGTGCGCCGATCTCCTCGGCCATCACCCGGCCCGCCTCGATCTCCAGGGTGTCGTCGCCCACGCCCTGGTCGGTGTCGAGACCGTCCAGCTCCTCCAGGGGCTGGTTGAGGCGGACGTGGATGAGCACGGACTGGAGGGCGCGCAGAACGGCCGAGGCGGTCGGGCCCCAGTTGGAGAAGTAGGAGAACTGCCACCACCACAGGGCCTCCGTGGTGCGGCCCGAGCGGTAGTGGGCCATGCCGTGGCGCAGGTCGGTGATGATGCCGGCCACGTCGTCGGAGATCCGGGCGGGAACGGGGGCCTTGCGGGGCTCGTACGGGTCGAAGACCTCGGAGTAGACGTCCACCGGTTCCAGCAGCCGGGCCAGGTTCTCGCGCAGCTCGTCGACGTCCGGCTCCGGGCCCAGGTCGGGCTCGTAGCGCTCGTCGGGGAGGATGTCCTCGTGCGCGCCGAGGCGGCCGCCGGCCAGCAGCAGCTGGGAGACCTCCAGGAGCAGGAAGGGCACCGTCGAGCCGGGCTCGTCGCCCCTCGCCACCTCGGAGACGGCCACCAGGAAGCTCTCGATCTGGTCCGCGACCTGGACCGCGAAGTCGTCCGGGTTCCGCGACGTGGCGTGCAGCGTGGCGTCAGACATCTAGGAGTCGTCTCCCCTCGAAGGCGCGGCCGAGAGTGACCTCGTCCGCGTATTCCAGGTCGCCACCCACCGGGAGGCCGCTGGCCAGGCGGGTGACCTTCAGGCCCATGGGCTTGATCATGCGAGCGAGGTACGTCGCCGTCGCCTCGCCCTCGAGATTGGGGTCCGTGGCGAGGATCAGCTCGGTGACCGTGCCGTCGGCCAGCCGGGCCAGGAGCTCCCTTATCCGCAGGTCGTCCGGGCCGACACCCTCGATCGGGCTGATCGCGCCGCCCAGCACGTGGTAGCGGCCCCGGAACTCGCGGGTGCGCTCGACCGCCACGACGTCCTTGGGCTCCTCGACCACACAGATGACCGACGGGTCACGGCGCGGGTCGCGGCAGATGTTGCACAGCTCTTCCTGTGCCACGTTGCCGCAGGTCGCGCAGAAGCGGACCTTCGCCTTCACCTCCAGGAGGGCCTGCGCGAGCCGCTTCACGTCCGTCGGCTCCGCCTGGAGGATGTGGAAGGCGATCCGCTGCGCGCTCTTCGGACCGACGCCGGGCAGCCGCCCCAGCTCGTCGATGAGGTCCTGGACCACGCCTTCGTACAACGGACTGCCCTCCTGGAGACCTTTCGGTACGTACCGTAGTTGGCTGCCGCCTGTCCTAGGAAGGCGGCGGGGGTGTCGCGCAGGTGGCGAACACCAGAACGGTCAGCGGATCAGAACGGCAGACCGGGGATACCGCCGCCGCCCAGGCCCTGCGCCAGCGGGCCGAGCTTCTGCTGCTGGAGGCTCTGCGCGTTCTCGTTGGCCGCGTGGACGGCCGCCACGATCAGGTCGGCGAGGGTCTCGGTGTCCTCCGGGTCCACCGCCTTCGGGTCGATCTTCAGCGCGCGCAGCTCGCCGGAACCGGTCACGGTTGCCTGCACCAGGCCGCCACCCGCCTGCCCCTCGACCTCCGTGTTCGCCAGTTCCTCCTGCGCCCGCTGCAGTTCCTGCTGCATCTTCTGGGCCTGCTGGAGCAACTGCTGCATGTTGGGCTGGCCACCACCGGGGATCACGATCAGCTCCTGGTTCCTCGTGCGCTCTCGGCTGCTTCTCCGTTGTGCACGAGCCTACGTGGTCTACGCGGCCATCGCCCCGCCACTCTTTCGAGTGAGAACGTCACCGGGTCTATACCTGATCAAGGCCCCCTTCCGAGCGGAAAATGCGCGAAAGCGGTCTCTCCGCCACCCATTGGGCGGTAGGAAGGGGGCCGCACGTCGGCATCCAATGTCACGCAGCGTGAGCGATCGTGTCCAAGTCGCGTTTCCGCGCCATGTTCTGTGCCGTGTGTGCCGTGTTCTGTCCCGTGTATCGGGTGTCGAGTTCGGTGTCGTGTCATTAGGGAGTGCCGGGTGGGTCAGCCGGAGATGCAGCCCGAGGGTCCGCCTCAGGACGGGTGGGGCGAGGGTGCGGCCGGGCTGCGGCCGGGCGATCTGACCGGGCGGGCCCTTCCGCTCGGCGACTGGGGCGAGCCGGCCGAGCGGCTGGACGAGCTGTACCGGTGGGTGGAGCGCGGGGCTCTGCAGACCGCGGCCTGGTACCTCGAGGACCGGGTGTGGAAGCGGCGCGCCGCACGGGCGCTGCGGGCCGGGACGGCGGCGGGGGCGGTCGTCGGGGCCGCGCTGCCGCTGCTGGACCTCACCCGGGTGCTCGGCGGGGTCGCGCCCTGGGGCTACCTGGCTCTGCTCGTCGCCGTGGCCTGCGTCGCCGTCGACCGGTCCTTCGGCGTGACCTCCGGCTGGATAAGGGACGTGGCCACCGCGCAGGCCGTGCACCGGCGGCTGCAGGCGCTGCAGTTCGACTGGGCGTCCGAGTGCGTACGAGAGGTTCTCGGCCCGGCCGAGGGGACGGCCAGCGAGGCAGCCGAGCGCTGTCTCGGGGTGCTGCGGAAGTTCTCCGAGGACGTCACCGACCTCGTCCGCCTGGAGACGGCGGACTGGATGGTCGAGTTCCGTACCGGCTCGGCGCCTCTGGGCATCCAGGCGGCGGTGACGTCCGGCGCCCGGCCGGAGTCGGGCGGGTCCACGGGCAGGTTCCCCCTCTCCTCGGCCAACGGCACCCGGCCGAACATGCCGAGGCAGCGCCCGCCGGAGCCGCGGTAGCGCTCCGCTGGGTTCGGCGGCCGACAACGGGGCGGTTGGTTCGGGTCACTGTCTGCCGTAGGTCAGGCTCTCTCCGCCGCTCCTCTTCGCCCGCTTCAGCTTTCCCTCCGGCAGCAGTGTGACCTCGGTGGCCTCGCCCGGGGAGCAGGAGGAGGCGGGCTCCCCGGAGCTGACGGTGGACGGGCCGATCTCCAACGGGCCGTCCCCGCCGGGGCGTTCGGCCAGTGTCGCCTCGAACACGCAGTGGTAGGAGCCGCCGCCCTCGGTGGGGCCGTCGGCGACGAGGGTGAGGACCGTGTCGCCGACGTGGCCCTGCGTGATGGTCAGCCGGCGGGTGCTGGTGCCGTCGGTGCCGTCGATCGTGGTGCTCCAGGTGCCCAGGTAGGACTCGGGGATCACGCCGTTCTTGGGGGCGGGGGTCGTGGCGCGGGGTGAGGTGGAGCTGGTCGGGCCGCCGGCTCCGTGGTCGTCGCCGTGCTGCATCAGGGCGTAGACGGAGCCGCCGGCGCCCAGGGCGACGACGAGGGCGACGACGATCAGGAGGACGGTGGAGCGGGCGTTTCCGCGCTCGCGGGGTTGTGCGTGTGGAAGGCCGTACTGGTGGTACGGGGGTGGGGGGTAGGCGGCGACGTACGGGGGCGGGGTGCGATAGACGGGTGCGGGTGCGGGTGTGTGGGTGGGCACCCGGCCTCCGACCGGGTTCGGGTTCACACCCGCACCACCTGTGCGGGCTTCGTCGGCGAGTGCGGGTGGCCCCTGTGGGGCGAACCCACCGTCGGCGGGCGAGGGAGCGGATGGGCGCGGCGGGATCGACCCGGGGGGCGCGGGCCGGTGCGGTGGGGTCCCAGGGGTTCCCTGTACGGACCGGTGCGGCGGGATGGAGCCGGGGGCGACGGCTGTGGGGGTCGGTGGCGTGGGGTCGGCCGGGGTGGAGGTGGGGGTTTCGGTGTCGAGGAGTCGGACGGCGTGGCGGCCCAGTTGGGCGACCAGGGCGCTGGGGAGCCAGGGGTCGTGGGAGCGGCCGTCGGAGACGGTGTCCTCGGCGCCCGTGTGTTCGAGGATGTGGTCCAGGGTGGGGCGGGCGGCGGGAGATTTCCGCAGGCACTGGCGCACCAGGTCGGCGATGCCTTCCGGTACTCCCTCCAGGTCGGGCTCCTCCTGCGCGATCCGGAACATCACGGCGTGCACGCCGCTGTCCGAGCCCCCGAAGGGCAGCACGCCGGTGGCGGCGTAGGCCAGGACGGACCCCAGGCAGAACACGTCGCAGGCCGCGGTGACCCGGTCCCCGCGCACCTGCTCGGGCGCCATGAAGCCGGGCGACCCGACCAGCGAACCGGTTCGGGTGAGCCCGTCCCCCGAGGCCGTCTCCAGCGCCCGCGCGATCCCGAAGTCGATCACTCGCGGCCCGTCGATGGTCACGAGGACGTTGGAGGGCTTCAGATCCCGGTGCACGATCCCGGCCGCGTGGATGTCCTTCAGCGCGTGCGCGAGCCCGGCGGCGAGGATCCGTACCGACCGCTCGGGCAGTGCCCCGTGATCGTGTCCGACGACCTGCTGCAGGCTCGGCCCGGCCACGTAGCCGGTCGCCACCCACGGCACCGGGGCCTCGGTGTCCGCGTCCAGCACGGGGGCGGTCCAGTGACCGCCGACTTTGCGCGCGGCCTCCACCTCCTGCCGGAACCGCGCCCGGAACTCCTCCTGCGCGGCCAGCTCCGGCCGGACCAGCTTCACGGCGACGGTACGACCCCGCTCCGAGCGGGCCAGATACACGTGCCCCATGCCGCCCGCACCCAACCGCGCCAGCGGCCGGTACGCGCCGATGCGCAGCGGATCCCCCGGTCCCAGCTTCTCCACGCCCGCCCCGCCTTCCCCCGAGCGCGCACCCCGTACGCGATCCCCTACGCGTGCACCGGACCGAGAATAGTGCGACCGCACTGAGGAGTCGTCCGCAGCCGTGTCCGCGGTTCCGGGACGGACGCGATCACACCCCGGTCACTCCCTGGTCACTCCCCGATCTCGTCCGGCCCGCGTCCGGTCCGCGTTGCGGCGGCACCTCGTCGGCCACCTGTCGACAACCTGTCGCGGAAACCGCCCGCCCACGGAACAGGACGCCGATGTCGCGTCCGCATGCCGGACATTTACGCTCGCCCGCATGACCCCTCAGCCCAATCCAGAAGCCGGCGCCGCAGTGAAGGCCGCGGACCGTGCGCACGTGTTCCACTCCTGGTCCGCCCAGGACCTCATCGACCCGCTCGCCGTCGCCGGCGCCGAGGGGTCGTACTTCTGGGACTACGACGGCAAGCGGTACCTGGACTTCACCAGCGGGCTCGTCTACACCAACATCGGTTACCAGCACCCCAGGGTCGTCGCCGCGATCCAGGAGCAGGCCGCGAAGATGACCACCTTCGCGCCCGCCTTCGCGATCGAGGCCCGCTCGGAGGCCGCCCGGCTGATCGCCGAGCGCACCCCCGGCGACCTGGACAAGATCTTCTTCACCAACGGCGGCGCCGACGCCGTCGAGCACGCGGTGCGCATGGCCCGGCTGCACACGGGCCGCCCGAAGGTGCTGTCGGCGTACCGGTCGTACCACGGTGGTACGCAGCAGGCCGTGAACATCACCGGTGACCCGCGCCGCTGGGCCTCCGACAGCGCGACCGCCGGTGTCGTGCGCTTCTGGGCGCCCTTCCTCTACCGCTCCCGCTTCTACGCGGAGACGGAGGAGCAGGAGTGCGCGCGGGCGCTGGAGCACCTGGAGACGACGATCGCCTTCGAGGGGCCCGCCACGATCGCCGCGATCATCCTGGAGAGCGTTCCGGGTACCGCCGGGATCATGATGCCGCCGCCCGGTTACCTCGCCGGGGTGCGGGAGCTGTGCGACAAGTACGGGATCGTCTTCGTCCTGGACGAGGTCATGGCCGGGTTCGGGCGCACCGGTGAGTGGTTCGCGGCCGATCTCTTCGGCGTCGTCCCGGACCTGATGACCTTCGCCAAGGGCGTGAACTCGGGATACGTGCCGCTCGGCGGTGTCGCCATCTCGGGGAAGATCGCGGAGACGTTCGGCAAGCGGCCCTACCCGGGCGGTCTGACCTACTCCGGGCACCCGCTGGCCTGCGCCGCCGCCGTCGCCACGATCAACGTGATGGCGGAGGAAGGCGTCGTCGAGAACGCCGAGCGGCTCGGCGAGAGCGTCGTCGGCCCCGGTCTCGCCGAGCTGGCCGAGCGGCACCCGAGCGTCGGCGAGGTCCGCGGCACCGGCATGTTCTGGGCGCTGGAACTGGTGAAGAACCGGGAGACCCGCGAGCCGCTGGTGCCGTACAACGCGGCCGGCGAGGCGAACGCCCCCATGGCCGCCTTCACGGCCGCCGCGAAGAAGCACGGCCTGTGGCCCTTCGTGAACATGAACCGCACCCATGTGGTGCCGCCGTGCAACGTGACGGAGGCCGAGCTGAAGGAGGGTCTCGCGGCCCTGGACGCGGCCCTGAGCGTCGCCGACGAGCACACTGTGTGACGGGACGACGGCTGCCGCCGGGCTGACTCGAACGCGTAAGGTGACGTGCTCGTAAGAACTCGCAAGAACTCGCAAGAACTCGTAAGGAGCGGGCGAGATCGTGCGAGTACGTCACCCCTTCGCATGAGGAGAGTCCCGGACCATGCCCGGCAACGGCACCGTGACGCGCGACACCCTGCGCCGGCAGATCGCGGACGCGCTGCGTGACGAGGTGCTGGCGGGGCGCCTGACGCCGGGCCGGGCGCTCACCGTCAAGGAGATCGCCGACCAGTACGGCGTCTCGGCGACCCCGGTGCGCGAGGCGCTGGTCGACCTGTCCGCGCAGGGCATCCTGGAGGCCGACCAGCACCGCGGCTTCCGCGTCCCCGAGTACTCGGTGGCCGACTACCGGAGCATGATCGAGGCCCGGAGCATGGTCACCGACGGCATGTTCCAGAGCCTCACGACCGGCCACCCCGCCTTCGCCGAGTCCGCCGGCCCCCGTACGGCCGCCGCGCTGGCCGCGGTGCGCCGGCGCGGCGAGGAGGCCCAGCGGGCCGCGGCGGCCGGTGACTTCGGCGTGCTCATCGGCTACGACCTGCGCTTCTGGCGCGAGCTGAGCGGTCTGTTCGGCAACCCCTACCTCGCCGACTTCCTGCACCGGCTGCGCGTGCAGTCCTGGGTGTGCGCGGTGCAGCACCTGCGCCGGGTGCCCGATGTGCGCGGCCGGCTGTGGGCCGGGCACACGGAGCTGGTCGACGCGCTGTCCCGGCGCGAGCCCGAGGCGGCGCAGGCGATCGTCGCCGCCGCCAACGCGCACTCCCTGGAGCTGGTGGAACGCCTGACCAACGGGTAAGGGACCGTTACCCTTCCCAGACCACCTGCTGTGCGCGTGTACGCGTGCGTGCCGATGATGCGAGGAGCTCTCTTTGGCCTGTGACCTGTGGCTGGTACCGCTCGTCGACGTGTTGTGCCACACCCCGGACAACCCCTTCGCCGAGGAACTCGCGCACTACAACAACGCGCTGGCCGCGGCCGGTCTCCCGCCGGTGCCGGTGTACCAGTACATGCCGGGCCTGTCCGGCGAGGTCGCCCCGGTGGCCGGCTTCGACTACGACGCGCTGCACTTCCTGCGCCGGGCCTATCTGCTCCAGGTCTGCCAGCTGCCGGTGACTCCGGTGGACGAACTCGGCGGCGACTACGAGCAGTTGCTGGAGATGTTCGAGTCCACCGCGCAGCAGTCCCATCTGGTCTGGCACTACGACCACGCCGGCGCCTACGTCCCCGTCGACTTCCCGCAGCCCCTGTCCTCCGACGAACTCCTCGAGGGCGGCGGCCCGTTGGGCTCCTCGCACGCGCTTCTGCGGGAGCTGGAGTACATCGCCCCGGCGATCGGCATCGACCCGGCCAACCCGCCGGCCTCCCCGGCCCCGCCGGCCTCCCCCACGGAGCTGGAGGAACCGGCCGTCCCGGCGCCGTACGACCCGAGCCCGTTCGCCCGTGAGCGGCACGTGTGGCTGGGCCTGCACGCGGCGGCGACCCGGAGCCTGGCCCAGGGCTCGATGATCGTGTTCAGCTGACTCGGCCGACTCGGCTCGTTCGACTGGTGCAGCCCACACGGCCGGTTCGGTCGGCGTGCGCAAAGCTGCTGCGCCTGAAGGAAGTTGAGCAACAGGCCGTATGTCCGCCCGCTTCCCGGCCGGGAAGCGGGCGGCCGGGCGCTCAGAACACCGGCGTGCCGTTCTGCGTCAGCTTCCAGTTGGTGACCGCGAAGTCGGCCGGGTCCAGCGCCTTCTTGGCCGTCACGTAGTCGATCATCAGCTGGCGGATCTCGTTGGTGGAGCTGTACGCGATGTCGGCCGTCGCGATGTGCGGGTAGCCCGAACCGCCGTTCGCCCGGTAGTTGTTGACGGCCACCACGAAGACCTGGCTGTCAAAGACCGGGGCGCCGTCGTAGCTGAGATTCCTGATCCGCGACCCCTCCGGCCCGGCGATGTCGATCTCGTAGTCGACGCCCGCCGCCGTGTCGTACATGTAGTCCCAGAACTTGTTGGCGTTGGTGAGGGTCGCGGTGTCGACCTTCGTACCGGCCGGGACCTGGTAGTAGTACTTCGCCGCGAACTCCAGGTAGTCCTTGAGCTGCGCGCCGGTGAGCTTCTTGCCGTAGAGGGTGTTGTCGTAGATGTAGAGGCCGGCGACGTCCTTGATGGTGACGTTGCCCTGCGGGATGTCGGCGGTGCGGCTGAAGGGCGCGGCGACGGAGATGAGCGGGAGCGCCGCGTCGGCCGTCGACAGGCCCGACTTCACGGTCTCCATCTGCACCTTGTGGATGAAGTCCATGATCGGCACGTCCTTCCAGCAGGACTCCGCCGCCGAGAGGTCCTGCGTGCAGGTGCCGACCGCCGTGTTGACGTACTTCACCACCAGTTCGTGGTCGGCCTCCAGGAGCGTCCTGATCTCCGCGTCCTCGTCCACCGTGTTGGGGTTGAGGGTCTGGGCCGTCTTGCCCGTCACCTTCCACCGGCCGTGGTGGAGTTCCAGCTCGAAGTCGAAGACGCTGAGGCGGTAGCCCCAGCAGTACGGCTCGGAGAGCAGCACCTCCTCGCCGGTCTCGGCGTTCTTCACGGTGTACGACGGCACCTCGACGTGGGTGTGGCCGACGAGGATCGCGTCGATGCCGGGGACCTGCTCGGCGACCAGGTTGGAGGCGTTCTCGACGTAGGGGAGCGAGTCGCCCCAGGACGAGGAGCCGTCGAGGCCGGAGTGGTCGGTGAGGAAGACGATGTCACAGCCGAGGGCGCGCAGCCGGGGCACGTACTTCTTCGCCTGCTCCACCAGCCCCGGGAACACCATCTTCCCGCTGACGTTGTCCTTGTCCCACAGGGCGATGCCGGGGTTGGTGAGGCCGAGGACGCCGACCTTGATGTCGGGCGCGCCGGGCACGCGGATCCGCTTCACGGTGTACGGCCGGAAGGCGGGCCGCAGGGTCTTCGCGTCGAGCGCGTTGGCGCCGAGGAGCGGGAAGCGGCACTGGCTCTCGAACTTCCGCAGGACGTCGATGCCGTAGTTGAACTCGTGGTTTCCGAGGGCGGCGGCGTCGTAGCGCATGTGGTTCATGGCGACGGCCATCGGGTGCCGGGGGCCGTCCGTGCCGTCGGTGCCGGTGATCGGGTCGACGCGGGCGAAGTAGTAGGCCAGGGAGGTGCCCTGGATGATGTCACCGGCGTCGACCAGCAGGACCCGGTCCTCGCCCTTGGCCTCCCGCTGCTGCTTGACGAGCGTGGCGACCCGGGCGACACCGCAGGAGTTGCCGGCCTTGTCGGTGTAGGCGGCGTCCTTGTAGTAGTCCCAGTCGAAGACGTGGCTGTGCAGGTCGGTGGTGCCGAGGATCGAGAACGACCAGGTGCGGGGCCGGTGTCCGCTCTCCTGCTCGGCCGCCCGCGCGGGCGCCGCCGCCACGCTCCCGGCGGCGGCGACGGCCGCCCCGGTGACGGCCGACTTCTTCACGAACTCCCGGCGGTTCATGGGGCTGAAGGGCATTCAGGGCTCCTGGGACGAGGACGACGAGGGAGGAACACAGGCAACTACCCGCGTAGATGCTTGCCTTCGGCTCATCCCCTGAGAACCACGAACAGCCCAAGGGCCGGTCAAGGAACTTCATGTCCATGACCGGCCCGTGAAGGGCTCCTGAACAACAGGCCCATGGGCTCGACGTGACTACAGGAACGAGTTGATCTCGATCGTCTCGTCGCGGCCCGGACCCACGCCGATCGCGGAGATCGGGGCGCCGGACATCTCCTCCAGCGCCTTGACGTAGTTCTGGGCGTTCTTCGGCAGGTCGGAGAAGGACTTCGCCTTGGTGATGTCCTCGGACCAGCCCGGCAGCGTCTCGTAGACCGGCTTGGCGTGGTGGAAGTCCGACTGCGAGTACGGCAGCTCCTCGACGCGCCTGCCGTCGATCTCGTACGCCACGCAGACCGGGATCTGCTCCCAGCCGGTGAGGACGTCGAGCTTGGTGAGGAAGAAGTCCGTCAGACCGTTCACACGGGTCGCGTAGCGGGCGATCACGGCGTCGAACCAGCCGCAGCGGCGGTCGCGGCCGGTGGTCACACCGCGCTCGCCGCCGATGCGGCGCAGCGCCTCGCCGTCCTCGTCGAACAGCTCCGTCGGGAACGGGCCCGCGCCGACGCGGGTCGTGTAGGCCTTGAGGATGCCGATGACCCGGCTGATCTTCGTCGGGCCCACGCCGGCACCGGTGCAGGCGCCGCCCGCGGTCGGGTTCGAGGAGGTGACGAAGGGGTACGTGCCGTGGTCGATGTCGAGGAGGGTGCCCTGACCGCCCTCGAACAGGACGACCTTGTCGTCCTCCAGGGCCTGGTTGAGGATCAGCACCGTGTCGGCGACGTACGGCTTGATCTGCTCGGCGTAGCCCAGCAGCTCCTCGATCACCTGCTCGGCGGCGATGGCGCGCCGGTTGTAGAGCTTGGTGAGGATCTGGTTCTTGACGTCGAGGGCCGCCTCGACCTTCTGCTCCAGGATCGACTCGTCGTACAGGTCCTGGACCCGGATACCGACGCGGTTGATCTTGTCGGAGTAGGTCGGACCGATGCCGCGGCCGGTGGTACCGATCTTGCGCTTGCCGAGGAAGCGTTCCGTCACCTTGTCGACGGTCACGTTGTACGGCGTGATGACGTGCGCGTTACCGCTGATCAGGAGCTTGGACGTGTCGACACCACGCTCGTTCAGGCCGCTCAGCTCGGAGAGCAGGACCGACGGGTCGACGACGACACCGTTGCCGATGACCGGCGTACAGCCGGGCGAGAGGATTCCGGAAGGGAGCAGGTGAAGTGCGTACTTCTGGTCGCCGACGACCACCGTGTGGCCGGCGTTGTTACCACCCTGGTAACGCACCACATAGTCGACGGAGCCACCGAGCAGGTCCGTCGCCTTTCCCTTGCCTTCGTCACCCCACTGAGCACCGAGCAGCACAAGTGCGGGCACGCGCGTACACCCCTTCCGGGCGGGGCATGTCCAAGGTCGGAGGCGTCGGCGTATGGTTCACCGCCGCGTGCCACAGCGACCGCCGTTGGTCGCGAACCGTCGGACCGGATGCCCCGGAATAGACGAAGCCCCTGGCGCAATAGCGCAAGGGGCTCTTGCACAAAGATGCTACCCGAGGAAGCGAGGCAGGACCGAGGTGGCGACTTTCGCGACGTCCGATCAGCTGCTGGTGATCATCGATCCGGCGGCACGGCAGGCGGACGGGGAGTCCGTACGCATCGCGAAAGACGTGCTCAGCGCGGGTGCGGCGGCCAAGGTGTGCCTGCCGGAGGGGCCGGCGGAATTCGCCCGGGTCCTCGGCCGGCGGGGGTCCCGGCGCCCGGTCGTGGTCGGCGACGACCGGGCCCTGGTCCGCGCGGTGACCCTGCTGCACCGCCACCGCGAGCTGGCCGGATGCGCACTGTCGGTGGTGCCGGTCGGGGAGGCGGGCCTGGCCCGGTCCCTCGGCGTGCCCGCCGGGACGGTGGCGGCCGCGCGGGCCGTGCTGGAGGGGGTGGAGCGGCGCCTGGACCTGCTGGTCGACGACAGCGACGGCGTCGTCCTGGGCGCGCTGGGCATTCCGCCGGCGCCGGAGCGGGCGGACGCGGGCGAACCGGTGGCGACGGTTCCCGGGCGGCCGTGGCTGCGCTCGACGTACCGCTCCCTGGTGCGCACCCTCGCTCCCCGGCCCGCCGTCCGCCCGGCCGGCATACCGGGGCCCGGCCCGTCCCGGCTGCGGGTGGAGGTCGACGGCGAGACGGTCGTGGACCTGGACCGGCCCGTGGAGGCGGTGTCGGTGACGCCGGGTTCCGGCGGGCTCGCCCAGGTGGAGGTCCGGCCGCTGCCGGTGGGCGCGGAGGAGACCGCGTTCAGGCTCTCGGGGCGCGCGGTGACCGTGGCGGGCGGGGACTTCCGCTACCGGGCCGACGCGGCGGTCTCGGGGCCGGTGCGGAGGCGGACGTGGAGTGCGCTGGAGGGGGCGTGGGGGCTGGTGTTGCCGTCATCGTCCTAGTCAGTCCGCGTCCGGTTCTTCGGGCGCCTGGAAATCGGCGGTGTCCAGGGAACAGTCGAAAGGCTCCGGGATGTAGAGCTTCTCGCCGAAGGGCTTGGTGAAGCGCCCTTCGTACCCGCGGCCCGAGGGCGACCAGAAGACGGTGGCCTCTTCCTCCTGCATGTCGAGCAGCAGGTACACGGGGATGCCCGCCTTGCCATAGACCTCCACCTTGTCGGTCAGGTCGACGTCCCGCGTGGCGGGGGAGGTCAGCTCCGCAACGAACGAGAGGGACTCTCCGTCGAGGCGGTTGCTGGTGCTACGACGAGCACGCCGGTGAGCAGCATGGATGTCAGGACCGTAGGCACGTTCGAGGCCCGGGAAGACGTAGAGCAAGGGCCCCCAGCTGATGCGGTGATCCTCAGGGAGGTGGGGCCGCAGTTGCTCGCAAACTGAGTCCATCACGTCCGCGTAGTAGGCCTTCGACCACGGCGACAAGACGATGTTCCCCCTGATGATCTCGGCCTTGTAGCCGTCGGGCACGTTCAGCTCGTCGAGGAAGTCCAGCATCTCCTCGAAGCCGTCACGGGGCTTGGAGTCGCTTATCACCAGTCGCTCTGCCATCAACGTCATGATGCGCCCTCCTCGCGCGACAAACCAGCCACAACTCAGCGTAGCCAATCACGCACACCAAGGTGATCCACTCGCGAAAACGGGGGGTCACCCCTGACCGAAGGTCCTGTCGCGGTGCACCCGCCACCGCTCCATCATGGCGGCGATCTCGTCGTCGACGAACTCGAAGAAGGCGAGCGTCTCGGCCATGCGGCGCCCCGCGGGGGTCTCGGCGCCCAGACTGGTGACGCCCGCGCGCAGGGCGGCCTCCCACCGCTTGATGACGGCCTCACGGTTGGTGAGGGCCTCGTACCACTGGTTGGCGTGCACGCGGTAGCGCTCGCGCCGTGAGCCGGGCTCGCGCTCCCGGGACACCATGTGCTGCTGGGCGAGGTAGCGGACCGCGCCGGAGACGGCGGCGGGGCTGACCTGGAGCTGCTCACCCAGTTCGGCGGAGGTCAGCGCGCCCTCGTCGGAGGAGAGGAGCGCGGCGAAGATCCGGGCGGGCATGCGCTGCATCCCGGCCTCGACGAGCTGCGCCGCGAAGGACTCGACGAACCTCGACACGGCCTCCGTGTCCCGCCCGGCCCCAGGTGATTCCGTCATGCGGTTCATCCTAACGACGGTTTTCACAGTTCCTTAACTTCACAATTTTCTGAAAGTCACGTACGTTCCGAAGCATGACGAAGGCAATCACGGTCGCCGGACTCCACAAGTCCTTCGGCCGTACGCACGCGCTGGACGGCCTCGACCTGGACGTCGAGGCCGGTGAGGTGCACGGTTTCCTCGGCCCCAACGGCGCCGGCAAGTCGACCACCATCCGGGTCCTGCTCGGCCTGCTGCGCGCCGATTCGGGCGCCGCACAGGTGCTGGGCCGCGACCCGTGGGCGGACGCGGTCGAGGTGCACCGCCGGATCGCCTACGTCCCCGGCGACGTGACCCTGTGGCGCAACCTCTCCGGCGGCGAGGTCATCGACCTCTACGGCAGGCTGCGCGGAGGCCTCGACACCCGGCGCCGGGCGGAGCTGATCGAACGCTTCGAGCTGGACCCCACCAAGAAGGGCCGCACCTACTCCAAGGGCAACCGGCAGAAGGTCGCCCTGGTCGCCGCCTTCGCCTCCGACGTGGATCTGCTGATCCTGGACGAGCCGACCTCGGGCCTGGACCCGCTGATGGAGGAGGTCTTCCAGGCTTGCGTCGAGGAGGAACGCGACCGGGGCCGCACCGTCCTGCTCTCCTCCCACATCCTCAGCGAGGTGGAGCAGCTGTGCGACCGGGTCAGCATCATCCGCAAGGGCCGCACGGTCGAGAGCGGATCGCTGGCCGACCTGCGCCACCTCACCCGCACCAGCGTCAAGGCCGAACTGGCGGGCCCGCCCAACGGGTTGGCCCACCTGCCCGGCGTCCACGACCTCGACGTCCAGGGCCGTCGCGTCCGCCTCCAGGTGGACACCGACAAACTCGACGCCGTCCTGCGGCAGTTGAGCGAGTCGGGCGTACGGTCCCTCACCTCGACCCCGCCGACGCTGGAGGAGCTGTTCCTGCGGCACTACCAGGACGAGGCAGCCGAGGCAGCCGAGACGGCCGAGGCGGCCGCGCGATGACCGCCACGACCGCCCCGGCCTCCGCCCTGCCCTCCGCCGGCACCCGCCCGCTGGCCGGCACAGGCACCCTGTTGCGCTTCGCCCTGCGCCAGGACCGGGTGCTGATCCCGGTCTGGGTGGCGGTGAACACGCTGATGGTCCTGTCCATGCCGACCTCGCTGAAGACCCTCTACGGCACCGCGACCCAACGAGCCGACCTGGCCCACCAGATGGCCACCAACGCCTCGCTGCGCGCCCTGGTGGGACCGGTCTTCGACACGTCGCTGGGCGCACTGACGGCCTGGCGCGTAGGGATCTACGCGGGCGCTGTGGCCGCCGTGACCAGCCTGCTGGTGGTCGTACGGCACACCCGCGACGAGGAGGAGAGCGGCCGCCAGGAGCTGGTGTCGTCCGGCATGGTGGGCCGCCGCGCCCCGCTGACGGCGAGCCTCCTGGCGGCGGCGGTGGCGAACGCGGCCCTGGCCCTGCTGGTCACCGCGGGCCTGTCGAACCACGGCCCCGCGGGAGCCCTCTGCTTCGCCCTCGCCCTCTTCGGGGTGGGCATGGTCTTCGCCACGACGGCGGCGATCGTCGCCCAGCTCACGGAGAGCGCACGCCTGGCCCGGGGCCTGACGGCCGCGGTCCTCGGAGCGGCCTTCGTCCTGCGAGCGGCGGGCGACTCGTCGACGACCGGGGGCACCTCCCAGGCTCTCGGCACCGGGGGAGGTTCGTCCGTCCTGACGTGGCTGTCCCCGCTCGGCTGGCTGGAGTACACCCACTCTTTCGCGGGCAACCGCTGGTGGGTCCTGCTCCTGTTCGTCGCGGCGGTGGCCGTGCAGGCGGCGGCCGCCTACACACTGGCCGGCCGCCGCGACATCGGCATGAGCTTCCTGCCCACCCGACCGGGCCCGGCCACCGGAAAGCTGGCATCCGCCGGTGCACTGGCCTGGCGCCTCCAGCGCGGCGGCGTCCTCGGCTGGTCGATCGGCTTCTTCCTGGCCGGAGTGGTCTACGGCGGCCTGACGGACGGCGCGGCGGACCTGGTCGGCAACAACAAGCAGGCCAGGGAGATGTTCCAGCGGCTGGGAGGCCACGCGGGCCTGACGGACGCGTTCCTGGCGTCGATGGTGAGCCTGATGGGACTGATCGCGGCGCTGTACATCGTGTCCTCCACCCTCCGCCTGAACGGCGAGGAGACGTCGTCCCGGGCGGAACCGCTCCTGGCGGCCGCGGTGGGGCGCCTGCGCTGGGCGGCGGGTCACCTGGTGATCGCCTTCGGCGGCACGGTGGTGCTGATGCTGCTGACGGGCCTGGGCTTCGCGGCGGGCTACGGCAAGGAGGCCGGACCGATCCTGGGCGCCTGTCTGCTCCAGGTACCCGCGATCTGGGTGGTCGGCGCGGTGGCGGTCGCGCTCTACGGCCTGCTCCCCCGAGCGGCGACGGCGTCCTGGGGAGTCGCCGGCGCGATCCTCCTGATCGGCTGGATCGGCCCGGTCCTGGACCTCCCCCAGGCGATCCTGGACCTCTCCCCCTTCGGCCATCTGCCGAAGATGCCGGGCGGCGAGATGTCGTGGCCCCCGGTCCTGATCCTCACGGCCCTGGCAATGGCGCTGGTGACGGCGGGGCTTGTGGGGTTGCGGAGGCGGGACATGGTCTCGTGACGATCAGTCGACGTACCCCTTGAGGTCCTCGGTGTCGAGTTCGAAGCCGACGGGCGCGGGAAGGGTCACCTTCTCACCGAGTTCCGCGACATACGTGTGGTGGTACCCGACCCGCGCGTCCGGTTCGCTGTGCACGACGACCTTCAACCGGTCGCGGTCGATCAGGAGGTAGACGGGGATTCCCGCCTCGGCGTACGCCCGGGGCTTCTCGATCCGGTCGCGCCGATGGGTGTCCGAGTCGTACGACGTGATCTCGACGACCATCAGCACGCCGTCGGGTTCGGCCCAGTCACTCTGCCCGCTGAAGTGCCCCACCGGGGCGAGCACAGCGTCCGGCCGCGCTCGCCCGTTCCGGTACGCCTCGACCTTCAGCCCCTGCCCGGTGGTGTTGAGGGTGAGATCGGGCCGAGCGTGCTTGCACTGGAAGACCAACCACATGGCGATCTCGCCGTGACTGCCGTTCGTCACCTTCTTGACCTCGATCCGTCCGTCGATGAACTCGAACCTGACGGTCTCGTCCTCACGGGCGGCGAACTCGGCGATCCGCTCGAACATGTCCACTGACAACTGAGACGACGTGCGCTCTGCCATAACCGTCATGGTGCCTCCCTTCGCAGGCGGGCACCAGCGTGGCGAACCAAAGCACGCATCACCCCCAAGTCACCCAATGATCATCCGAAGGAGTGATCAGCCCACCTCCACGCTCAGCCCCTTCAACCCCCTGATCACGAAGTTCGGCTTGCGCTCCGGCTCCGCCGCCAGGGACAGGGTCGGAGCCTGCTCCAGCAGGGCGGTCATGGAGGCGGCCAGTTCGATACGGGCGAGGGGGGCGCCGATGCAGTAGTGGATGCCGGCGCTGAACGAGATGTGCGGGTTCTCCTTCCGGGCCAGGTCCAGCCGCTCCGGCTCCCGGAAGACCTCCGGGTCATGGTTGGCGGACCCGAACAGCATGGCGATCTCCGTCCCGCGCGGCACGACGACCCCGTCGATCTCGATCTCGTCGAGCACCCACCGCTCGAAGAGCTGGAGCGGGGTGTCGTACCGCATCAACTCCTCGACGGCCGTGGGCACCAGCGAGTGATCGGCACGCAGTGCGGCCAGTTGTCCAGGGTTCCGGAACAACGCCCGCCACCCATTGACCGTGGCGTTCACCGTGGCCTCGTGCCCGGCGTTCAGCAGCAGCACGGCGGTGGAGATCATCTCCTGCTCGCTGAGCCGGTCCCCCTCGTCGTACGCGGCGATGAGCCCGGAGATCAGGTCCTCACCGGGCTTCCCCCGCCGCTCGGCGATCAACTCCCGCAGATACGCGGAGAACTCGACCGACGCCCGTACGGCCCTCGCCGCCGTCTCCTCGCCCGGGTTCAGCTCGTACATCCCGCAGATGTCCGCCGACCAGGGCCGCAGCAGGTGCCGGTCCGCCTCCGGGATCCCGAGCATCTCGGCGATCACGGCGACGGGCAGCGGCTCGGCGACGTCGGCCAGCAGATCGCCCCCACCGGCGTCCACCAGGCCCGCCGTCAACTCCCCGGCGAGCCTCACGGCATACGGCTTCAGGCGCTCCACGGTCCTGGGCGTGAACGCCTTCGACACGAGCCGCCGGATCCGGGTGTGGTCCGGCGGCTCCAGATCGAGCATCCCGTGGTCGTTGAGCGTGTGGAACGGCTCGTGCTCGGCCGGGGGCACGACCCGCCCGAAGTCCTCGTGGGAGAACCGGTGCAGGTAGGTGCGGCCGAGGCGGCGGTCCCGCAGCAGCGCCGAGACGTCCGCGTGGTGCGGGACCAGCCACTGGCCGGTCGGCTCGTACCGGACCACCCGGCCGCGCGCCCGCAACTCGGCGTAGGCCGGATACGGGTCGGCGAGGAACGCAGGGTCCCACGGGTCGAAAGCGAGGTCCGCAGCAGCTGCCATGCACAGACGCTAGCCCCCGCTCAGCCAGGTGTCACCAGCCGCGCCTCGTAGGCGAACACCGCCGCCTGTGTCCGGTCGCGCAGGCCCAGCTTCACCAGGATCCGGCTCACGTGGGTCTTGATCGTCGACTCCGCCACGACCAGCCGCTCCGCGATCTCCGCGTTGGACAGGCCCTGGGCGATGAGGACCAGGACCTCCGTCTCCCGTTCCGTCAGGTCGCCGTACGCCGCGTGCGCCGTCGGCATCAGCCTCGGGGCCTCCGCCAGCTTCGAGAACTCCGTGATCAGGCGCCGGGTGACCGACGGCGCGAGCAGGGCCTCGCCGGACGCCACCACCCGCACTCCGTCGGCCAGTTGCCGCGCCGACGCGTCCTTCAGCAGGAACCCCGACGCACCCGCCCGAAGCGCCTGGTACACGTACTCGTCGAGATCGAACGTCGTCAGCACCAGCACCTTGGTGGCACCGTCCGCCGCCACGATCTCCCGCGTCGCCTCGATGCCGTTCAGCTCGGGCATGCGGATGTCCATCAGGACCACGTCGGGCGACAGCTCGCGCACCCGGTCGACCGCTTCCCTCCCGTTGACCGCCTCCCCCACCACCTCGATGTCCGGCATCGCGTTCAGCAGCACCGAGAAGCCCTCGCGCACCATCATCTGGTCGTCCGCGATCAGTACCCGGATCGTCATGCCCGGCCCCCGCTCCCCTCGCCGCCCTCGTTCACCACGGCGACGGGCAGGAACACCGCCACCTCGTACCCGCCCTCGTACGCACCGCCGTCCATCCGGCCAGCCGTCATCTCGCCGTTCAGCATGGAGACCCGCTCCCGCATCCCGGCTATCCCGTGCCCGGCGCCCGGTGACGGCTTGATCAGGGCCGGCGCGGGCGGCGGACCGTTGACGACGCGCAGGCCCAGCCCGCCCAGCACATACCCGATCTCCACCCGCGCGCTCGCCCCCGGCGCATGCCGCAGCGCGTTGCTCAGTGCCTCCTGGACGATCCGATACGCCGACAGCTCCACTCCCTGCGGCAGCTCCCGCACCGCGCCCGTCACCGCCTTCTCGACCACCAGCCCGGCCTCCCGCACGTTGTCGAGCAGCCCGTCCAGGTCGGCGAGCGTGGGCTGCGGGGCGTCCGGGGCCTCGTAGTCCGCGGCCCGTACGACACCCAGCACCCGGCGCAGCTCGGTGAGCGCGGCCACCGCGTTCTCCCGGATCGTGGCGAAGGCCTTCTCCAGCTCCGGCGGCGGGTTCTCCACCCGGTAGGGCGCGGCCTCCGCCTGGATGGCGACCACCGACATGTGATGGGCGACCACGTCGTGCAGTTCACGGGCGATGGTGGTGCGCTCCTCCAGCAGGGTGCGCCGCGAGCGCTCGTGCGCGGTCACCGTCTGCTGGGCGGTCACCTCCTGCCGGGCGGCACGGCGGATCTGCCGGATGGTCACGGCGGACAGGACCAGGGCGGAGACGACGAGCATGGGGGCGGTGTTCGTGTCGTAGTGGAACCCGAAGAACCCCTCGGCCGCGAAACCGTACGCCGCCGTCACCACCCACATCCACGCCGCCGCACGCGGGCGGGTGCGGATCGCGACCACGGTCAGCACCAGCAGGTGCGAGACGAAGCTTCCCGGCGGCCACGGCCAGGCGTCCCAGGGCGTCGTCAGCAGGTCGATCACCGTCGCTCCCACGAGCGACAGCCAGAACGCGCCGACCGGACGCACCAGCGTCAGCAGCACCGGCGCCACCGCGACGAGGCCGTACACCAGGGCCCGGGTGCCGCTCTCGGCGCTCGCCAGGGCGACGAGCAGCGTCACCGCAGCGCCCGCGACCACCGCCGCCTGCGGGGTCCAGGCCGCCCATTCCCGCCTGCGGCCGCGCAGCCGTCGGGCGAGGGGGCCGTCGACCTGCATGCGGGGCAGCGGGCGGTAGGCGAAGGCGTCACGGAACAGGTCCTGCCGCAGCCCGCGCAGGGCCTCCACCGCCGCCCGGAACTCGGGGCTGCGCGGCCTGTTCTCCGCTCCCGGTGGTGTCGTCTGCGTGTGCGTCGTCTCGGTCACGTGAAAACCGTAGGCCGGGGACGGGGCCACGGTCGTCCCCATGGAGAGGGGTCCTTGGTGGTCCGTCTCAGGTACTACGGGTACGGGGTGGAGTGGGCGGTGTGGACTCCGGGCGGTGGAGGTCGGCCCCGGAGTGGGGTGAAGTGGATCGGGGTGAAAGTGGGGTGAAGTGGCGTGTGGTCGGAGGACGGATGGGTTGGCGGTCGGAAGGGACGGGGTCGGTGGGAACTCAGCGGCCGCCGGGGCGGATCACACCGGACTCGTAGGCGAAGACCGCTGCCTGGGTGCGGTCGCGCAGGCCCAGCTTCACCAGGATCCGGCCCACGTGCGTCTTCACGGTCTGCTCGGCCACCACCAGCCGCTCGGCGATCTCCGCGTTCGACAGGCCCTGCGCGATCAGCGCCAGCACCTCCGTCTCCCGCTCCGTCAGGACGCCGACGCGCTGCTTGAGCGGGGCCCGGCGGGAGCCGTCCAGGCGGGAGAACTCGGCGATCAGCCGCCGGGTGACACCGGGGGCGAGCAACGCGTCGCCCGCCGCCACCACCCGGACCGCCTCGGCGAGTTGGTCGGCGGAGGCGTCCTTGAGCAGGAACCCGGAGGCGCCGGCGCGCAGCGCGTCGTACACGTACTCGTCCAGGTCGAAGGTGGTCAGGACCAGGACCCGGATGCCCGGGTGGTCCTCGGTGATCCGGCCGGTCGCCTCGATGCCGCCGAGTTCGGGCATCCGGATGTCCATCAGGACCACGTCCGGCTTGAGTTCACCCACCTTGGCGATCGCGTCCCGCCCGTCCACCGCCTGCCCGATCACCTCGATGTCGGGCTGGGTGTTGAGCAGCACGGTGAAGCCCTGCCGGACCATCTGCTGGTCGTCGGCGATGAGTACACGGATGGGTCCGGTGCCGCTCGTCATGGGGTCCGCTCTCCTGTCGGGGAATCAAGCCGGCGAATCAAGCCGGGGAATCAAGCCGGGCGGTCACGTCAGGGGCAGGAACGCCGTCACCGTGAAGCCGCCGTGCAGCGTCGGCGTCGTGGTGACGTGCCCGCCCAGCATCGTCGCGCGTTCCCGCATGCCCAGCAGGCCGTGCCCGCTGCCCGGGGAGGGCTGGACCGGCCCGCGGGGGCGGGAGTTGGTCACGCTCAGGAATATGCCGCTGGGCAGATGGCTGACCTCCACGAGCGCCGACGCACCCGGCGCGTGCCGCAGCACGTTGCTCAGCGCCTCCTGCACGATCCGGTACGCCGACAGTTCCACGCCGGGCGGATACGGACGCGGCTCGCCGTACCGCTCTGTGGTGACCGTCAGGCCGGCCGCCCTGGTGTTCTCGATCAGGGCGGCCAGCCGGGAGAGGTCGGGCTGCGGGGCATCGGGGGCGGCGCCGGTGCCGGGGGCGGCCAGGTCGTACGGGTCCGGTGCCGTCCCCTGGTCATCGAGGCTCTCCGAACGCAGGACACCGAGGACCCGGCGCAGCTCCGTCAGGGCCTCCAGGGCGTTGTTGCGGATCCCGGCGAGGTTCTCCTTCAGCTCCTCCGAGGGGTTCTCCACAAGGTGGGGGGCGACCTGGGCCTGGATGGAGATGACCGACATGTGGTGGGCGACCACGTCGTGCAGCTCGCGGGCGATGCGGCTGCGCTCCTCCAGCAGGGTGCGACGGGCCCGTTCCTCGGTGGTGAGGGTGGTCTGCTCGACGAGTTCGGCGCGCGCCTCGCGACGGCCGCGCAGAGCGATGCCGAGCGCCACCGCGACCACGGACAGGAACACCGCGACGAACCCGGTGGGCTCGTAGACCCTCGCGCCCCACACGCCCTCCAGGACGTAGGTGATCAGCGCGGTCAGGGCCAGCGTCTCGATCGACACCCGGGTGCGCACGCGCAGGGCGAGCAGCAGCAGGACGAGGAGGTGTGCGACGATGCCGGCCACGGACCAGGGCCAGGTGAACGTCTCCAGGGGCATCATGCCCGGTCCTCTGAGGACCGGGGCGACTCGCGCCGCGGGCACCGTGCCCAGCTTTCCGTGAACCGCGACGGCTCCCGTCACGGTCCCGGCCATGGACAGCCACCAGCCCGGAACGGGCCGCCGCAGCGCGAGGACGACCGCACCACCCTGCACGACGGCGATCGCCAAGGCCAGTGCGGCGGCCAGCTGTCCGTTGTTCGCGAGCTGCGCCGCACCGCCGAGCGTGACTCCGAACGCGACGAGAAACACCAGACCGTGGGGCAGCCAGCGGAGCCACACGGAGACGGGCAGCGGATCCGGCGCGGCTGTCCACAGGTCCTCGCGCAGCGTCCGCAGGCAGCGTCGCACCCAGCCCGCGAGCACCACGAACGCCCGGCGGCCCCCCGTTTCCGTCACGCGGTTCACCTTAGGGCGTGCGCGGATAGGCGGTGCTCAGGGGCGCTTCCCGGGGCGTGCGTCCCAGCGGTAGAGGATCCACGCGCGGCGGATGAGGCGACGCAGAG
>NZ_JBSFXG010000046.1:0-68371 GCF_053595235.1 Streptomyces sp. NPDC002520
CACCCCGCTCGGCAAGATCAGAACCTCCCACCTGGCCCGCCTCGAACTCGCCGCCTGAAACCACAGGCACGCAACCGTTTTGCGGATTTCCCAACGGAGTCCTTCAGAGCGGCGAGGATGTCAAGCTGGGACAGGTCGATGCCTGGGAGGGAGCCGGCAGTGTCGCTCAACTACTACGTTTACATCAGCGACAGCAAGATCAACATGCTGTTACCGCAGATCGACCCGGGGTTCGGAGCCAAGCGCCAGACAGAGCTGGGCGTGAATCTCACGGTACTGTCGGCGAAGCGAACGACCGAGGGCCCGCCCGACGAGCGGATCGGCCGGCTGAAGACCGTCGTCGGGTACCTGCGCGATCACGGTGATCTCGGCTCGGTGGACGAGCCGGGCCAGTTCTTCTGGGGGCTGCTGCCGATGCGCTGGGGGGCGTTTCCCGCCGATCCCACGTCCTCGCTGGTGTTCTTCGGCGGGCGGAGCGGGGACACCGTCGTTGGGCTGGGCGGCTCGTACAGGCACGTGTGCGACTCCGTGCCGGACGCCGAGGCGCACGGGGTGGGGCGTTCGATGATGTCGTCGATGCTCGACGGGCTGGGAGCCACCTCGGACCTGGAGGACGAGTACGTCGCCGATGCGGTGGACGGCGACCTCGACCGGGCCGATCGCGCCGCGCTCGCCCGGGTGCAGGGCGCCGTGGCGAGCCTACGGTGGCCTGCGCAGAACGTCGAGTTCGTGGCCAAGCGCCTGCTGCACGGCGACAGCCCGGACGGCACGGCCAGGTCGGTGCTGCTCGGGACGCCGGTGTACGTCGCCACCGTCGACTGACAGCGATGGAATCGTGGCATCGCGGGGACCTGATCCTCGACCTCTACGAGATCCTGGACGTGGTGCGCACCGGCGGCATGGGACTGGTGCACCAGGTCCGGCACCGCGGCTGGGACATCGACCTGGCGGTGAAGACCCCCCGCCGGGCCCTGGTCCGCTCGCCGGACGCGATCCGGGACTTCGAACGGGAATCCGAGGTGTGGGTCGGGCTGGGCCTGCACCCGAACATCGCGAACTGCGTCTACGTCCGCACCATCGACGGCGTGCCACGGGTCTTCGCGGAGTGGGCGGACGGCGGCAGTCTGGCCGAAGCCGTCCGGAGCCGGAGCCTCTACGGGAACGACCCCCTGGGATCGCTGCTGGACGTCGCCATCCAGTCCGCGTGGGGTCTCGACCACGCGCACGAGAACGGGGTCGTGCACCAGGACGTCAAGCCCGCCAACGTGATGCTCACCCGGGACGGCACGGTCAAGGTCACCGACTTCGGCATGGCGCGGGCGCGCATGGCCACCGGGGAGGACGCCGGGGAGGCGGATCCGTTCGTCAGCCGCGGCGGCCTGACTCCCGCGTACTGCTCGCCCGAACAGGCGCGTTCGCCGGGCGGGCTCACGACGGCCACGGACACCTGGTCCTGGGCGGTCACCGTCCTCGAAATGTTCCTCGGCCGGCCACCGGACCCGGACGGGACCGCGGCGGGCGGCGCCTTCGACGCCATCGCCCGCTCCGGGGCCCCGGACGCGATCCTGCCGGTGCCTGTCGAGGTGGCGGACCTGCTGCGCGAGTGCTTCACCGAAGACCCGGCCGCGCGCCCCGGCCGTCTCGGTCCGCTCGCGGAGCGCCTGATCCGCGTGCACGAGCGGGAAGTCGGCCCGTACCCCCGGCGCGCCCCGGCCGCGGCCACCCTGCTCGCCGACGGCCTGTCCAACCACGCACTGTCCATGCTGGACCTCGGGCGCCGCGACAGCGCCGACGAGCTGTGGACCCGGGCTCTGCGGGCGGATCCGCACCACCCGCACGCCCGCTACAACCGCGGCCTGCACCGGTGGCGGACCGGGATGATCACCGACGCCGAGCTGGTGGACGAACTCGAATTCGTCCGGTTCGGGGATCCGGATGACAGCGTGGGGGCATACATGCTCGCGCTGGTGCACCGGGAACGCGGCGACCCGGTCGCGGCGGCCGCGCTGCTGCGGGACGCGGCCGCACGGACGCCCGGCGACCCGCAGATCGCCGCCGCTCTCGCGTCGGTCGAGGACGCGCCCGCGCCCGCGCAGTCGGTCCTGCCGGGGGAGCACGAGGACTGGATCGCCGCCCTCGCGCTGACCCCGGACGGCCAGGTCGCGGTCTCGGCCGACGGCTCCGGCGGGCTGCGCGTCTGGGACGTCCCGGCGAAGGAGTGCCGGCAGCAGCTGCAGCTCGAGAAGTACAGCGCCTCGGCCCTGGCGGTGCGCGACGACGGACAGCTCGTCGTCGTCGGCGGGGGAATCGGGCGAGCGCTCGTGCTCGACCTCGAAGCCGCGGCCGGGTTCGAGCTGCCCGGCCACCCCAGCTGGGTGGGCCTGGTCGCGCTGACGGCGGACCAGCGGCATGCGGTCACCAGCGGCTTCGAAGGGGAGACCGTCACCTGGGACCTCCAGACGCGCGAACCCCTGGACGTCCGGCAGTTCGAGAAAAAGGCGGACGTCCTCGGTGCCCAGGGCACCCTGTGCTCCGTCATCGACTACCAGCGCCACACGAACTCCGTGTACGACGTCCGCACGGGCGAGCTGGTGCACCGGTTCGACCGCACCCGGACGGAGGTGCGGTTCAGCGGTGACGGCCGCCTCGCCGTGGTCGGCCGCGGCAGCACCGACGTCCGGTTGGTCGATCTAGAATCAGGCGAACCCCTGCGGGAGCTGAAGACCGGCTTCGGCCGGGTCGCCGTCAACCTGGACGGCACGGTCGGCTTCTCCAGCGGCGGCCGCGACGAGCCGTCGCGGGTGTGGGACCTGAGCAGTGGCCGGTGCCGCCTGTCCCTGGATCCGGCGCCCGGCACCAAGGAGGTCGTGCTGAGCGCGGCCGGGCGGGTCGCCGTGACCGCCGAGGGGAAATCCGTGCGGGCGTGGCACCTGCCGCCCGCGGGACCGTCGGCCCCGTGGAGCTACGTCCGCCCACACGAAGCCCCGGACGTCGCCGCCACCGCCGCCCGGGCGGCCGAGTTGCTGGCGGAGGCGGCCACGCTGGCCGCTACCGGGCGGCTCGACGAGGCGGCAGGCCGGATCCGCGCCGCTCGCGCGCTGCCCGGGCACCGGCGCCACGCCGAGCCGGTGCGCCTCTGGCGCCGGCTCGGCGCCCTCGGCCGCCGGACCGAGCTCGCCGACGCCTGGCCCGCGGGCCGGATCGTCCCGGAGGACGACCGGTCGTGGGCCCTGGAGTTCAGCGGCCGCAGCCCCACCGCGCTCGCCCGTGCCGGGAACGGCGCCGAAGCGTGGGTCTTCGACGTGGAGACCGGGCAGCTGCTGCACACGCTCAGCCTGCACACCGGCCACATCAGCGCCGTGGCGATGACCGCTGACGGCCGGCTCGCGGTGTCCGGGGGCGAGGACGGCCGGGTCGTCGCCTGGCATCCCCGTGACGGGCGGATCGTCCAGCTGTTCATCAGCCCCCGCGACCACGTGTACTACGTCGCGGTCAGCGAGGACGGCCAAGTGGCTCTCTCGGGAACCGCCGACGGCCTGGTGGCGGCCTGGGACATCGGCAGCGGCCGAACCATCGGGCGCTGGGAGGCGCACTCGGGGGCGGTGCTGGACGTGGCCGTCAGCGCTGATCACCGCTACGGGCTCTCTCGCGGCCAGGACGTCAGCGTGAAGATCTGGGATCTGCGCGAAGGCGAACTGCGTTGGGTGCTGCGCGGGCACGACGAGTGGATCGGCGCCGCACGGCTGAGCGACGACAGCCGGTTCGTGGTCACCGGTGGCGCCGACGCGGCGGTGCGGGTCTGGCGGACCGCCGACGGGCAGTGCGAGGTGGTGCTCACCGGGCACACCGACGCCGTGGCCGACGTCCTGCCGAGCCCGGACGCCCAGCGGCTGCTGTCCTGCTCGGTGGACGGCACCGTCCGGCTGTGGGACGTCGCGAGTGCTCGCTGCGTCCACGTCCTGGCCGGACACGCCGGCATCGTGCGGAGTCTGGCCGTCACACCGGACTTCCGGCTCGCGGCGTCGGGAGGGGAGGACCGGAAGGTCCGGTTGTGGGACCTCACGACCGGCCGACAGCTGCGCGTCTTCACCGGCTTTTCGGATGCGGTCACGCACGTCGCGCTGGCACCCGACGGCGCCCTGCTCCTGGCCGGCGACGAGCGCGGGCGCCTGCTGACCTGGGCCCTGGACTGGGAGTACGACTTCGGCTCGGCGACCGGCTCGCTGCGGCCGGAGGCCGAGTCCGCGTTCGACGAGCTGCGAGCCGAGGTCGCCGTTCCGCTGCCTTCCCGCGAAGACAGCCGCCCGGCGCTCGTCGAGGTGTTCGCCCGCCTCGGCGACCGGCAGCGGCACGCCCTCACCCGCACCCTGGAACTCGTCGGCGAGCTGGACAAGATCCCTTCGCGCACCGATACCGGCTATCGGCTGTACATGCACTTCGTGGCCGAGGACGCGGCGACCCGGGAGCCCGCAGAAATACCGAGCACGGCCGAACGGCTCGCGCTGCTCCTGCGACCGGAGGCAGAGCTGAACCGGTCCGAGGAGTTCTGGGCCGGCTACTTCGCCGAGCAGCTCCAGGACGACCTCGTGACACTCGCCGAGGCCGCCCCGGTCCTGCACCGCGAGGGCGACTTGGCCGCTGCCGAGCGCGCGTGGCAACTCGTCGTCGACGTCCGCTCCCACCTCTGGGACGCCGGGCACCTCGAAACCCAGGGGGCGATGCTCGGCTGGGCCGCGGTTCTCACCGACCTGCACCGGGAGCCGGAGGCCCTGGCGCTGGTCCGGGCGGTGACCGCAGAGCGGGCACAGGAGCTGGGCCCGGACGACCCGGCCACCCTGGAGGCGACGGCGGCGCTAGCGTCCCTGCTCTCGGCGAGCGACGAGCAGGCGGAAGCGGAACGTATGTACGTCGACCTGCTGCCCCGGCTCGTGAGGCGCTTCGGCCGTGACGACGGCCGGACGCTCGACGCCCGGGTGGGGCTGGCACGCGTGCACCTCCGGCTCGGGCGACCGGGCGACGCCGAGCCGGTCCTGCGCGAGGTGCTTGCGAAACGGCGGCTGTGGCTGGGCGACGACCACCCGGACACACTCGCCGTCCAGACCGAGTTGGACAGCGTGCGGGGGCTGACGCCGGAGAAGCCGGCGCGGCGGCGATGGAGGAGGCGGCGATGATCCCAGGTCGGTCCAGTGTCGAAGCCCTGATCACCGGCAAGGTATTCATGACCGAGGTCGGGGCGTTCTTCCCTGTGAGCATGATGCTGCGAGGCGACGAGTTCGCAGCCGTGTTCATGATGCGCGCCAGTGAGCTGGGACATCGGACCACTGGGCCGTACACGCCGGACCGGCCACCGGTCGACGCGATGAACTGGGCTCAGCTGCGGACGGGCATCGGTATGGCGGGGCGTTTTCCCCGCTTTCGGGTCGACGCGAGCGGCCGGTGGCCGCGTATCCACGTCGAGCTGCTCGGCACCGCCGTCCGCGGGCTGATCGTGATGCCGGAGGAAGTGACCGCGGAATCGGTGAACGCGCCTTACCTCGGTGAGTGGCAGGGGCAGATCTCTTCCTCGGTGCGGATCGCGCTCGACTGGATCGCCGACTGGCTCATGGCCTGTCACCACCAGGCAGGCGGCACCGAGCCGTTGGTCGACCTCGATCTGGTCTATCGGCCGGACGACGATTACGAGACCGGCCTCGCCCAGGTCGACGCGCGGGTGCGGAAGCTCATCCCGCCGGTACGCACCGTCCTTGAGCTGCGCTGGCGTTCTGTGACCCCGGCCCAGCGCAAGGCCTTTGTGAGGAACCTGAAAGGCGCCCGAAGGATCGGGACCCGCTCGGACCGGCGACTGAGCCTCCGGATCGGCGACATCGAGCTGGAAGTGGCGGGCTGAGGAAGGCCACCGTGAACGCTTTTCAACATTCAGACGTGGATCGCAAGTTGGACGCTCTGCGCAACGACGAAGCTCCTGGCAGAGGGGTTCTCGACCATGATCACCCGTGTCCACCGGGAGCTTCGCATGCTTGTCCCATCCTCGATCGATCTGTGCGGCCGAACCCGCGGTTCCTTACCGGTCAACTGGCCGCGCGGCAGGCGAGGACCGGTACACGGTGACGACGCCTGCCCGCCGGCCGCCAGGCTCTGCTCGCCCATGAACATCCAGGTCCCAACCCGATCCGTTCGGACACCTCCTCCGGTCCTCGCCCGCCCTGCCCGGATCGACCCACGACCTCACTGCTGCCCGCCACCACGGGATCATCGACCGCTTCTACGAACGGGCCCCTGAGGCAGAAGCGGGCTGACCGGCACCGGGGCCCTGCCCGTACGCATTCCAGACCCGGCTTGCCGCTCAGAACTCCTCGTGAGTGTCCGGATCGCCGCCGGTCCGGCCGCGGGCCAGGGCCGAGAGTGCCGCGACCTCGGTCTCGGTCAGGGTGAAGCGGAAGAGGGCGAGATTGGCACGTTGGCGGGTCGGTGAGGCGGACTTGGGGATCGGCAGGGCGTCGAGCTGGAGGTGCCAGCGCAGGACCACCTGGGCCGGGGTCACGCCGTGGCGGTGGGCGGCCTCCAGGACGACGGGCTCGGTGAGGAGCTCGCTGCCCCGGCCCAGGGGACTCCAGCTCTGGGTGGCGACACCGCGGGCGGCGTGGGCCGCGCGCTGATCGGGCTGGGGGAAGTAGGGGTGCATCTCGATCTGGTTGACCGAGGGCATGACGCCGGTCTCCTCGTACAGCCGGTCGATCTGTCGAGGAGTGAAGTTGCTGACCCCGAGGGAACGGATCAGCCCTTCCTCGCGTAGGTCGATCATGGCCCGCCAGGAGTCGGTGTACCTGTCCAGGCGGGGCAGCGGCCAGTGGATGAGGTAAAGGTCGACGTAGTCCACACCGAGCCGCGCGGCGGACTCGGCGCACGCCCGACGGGTCTCGTCGTAGCCGTGCGCGCTCCCGCGCAGCTTGGTGGTGACGAACACCTCCGCGCGCGGCAGACCGCAGGCCGCGATCGCGCGGCCCACGGCGACCTCGTTGCCATAGCTGGCGGCGGTGTCGATCAGGCGGTAGCCGACGTCGAGCGCACCGCGTACCGCGGCCTCCGCGTCGGCCTCCTCCAGTGGATAGGTGCCGAAGCCGACAACGGGCATCGACACGCCGTCGGAGAGGATGCGAGTGGGGGCCGTGGTCATGGGAATCCTCGGTCTCGAATGGGGGGTACGTCGGTACGCCGACGTGTCCGCCCGGCGCCGGAGTACGGCTTGCCGGGCGGACACGTCGGGGGTTCAGCCGGCCTTGGCCAGAACGGTGTCGCGGGTTTCCGGGTCGGGCTCGGCCGGGGGCACCGGCACCGGCCGCAGCAGCGCCCACGCGCCGAAGGCGGCCGCGAAGGCGAGCATCCCGAGCCCGCACCAGAGGTTGACGTTCCAGCCTCCGGCCTTGCGGAGCTCCGCGGGTGTCGCTCCGGCCGCACCCATCACGGTGAGCACGGTTCCGTAGATCCCGAACAGAGCGGCGATGATGGTGCGCAGGTCGAACAGTGTCTGCGCCCTTTGCGAGGGCACGGTCCCCGGTGGTTGGTTCTCGGACATGGAAGGTCTCCGCTTCTCACCAGAAGGCGATGTTCAGGGCGGTGGCGAGGGCAAGGACGCCGGCGGCGAGCACCGCGGGTCTGCGGTACCAGCCGGCGTCTTCCCCCGTCGCCTCGTGTACTCGGTCGCTGCGTGGGGTCAACGACCAGACCAGGCCCGTCAGTTCGACATCGGTCTTGGGGCGGGTGACCAGGGAGACGACGACGCTCAGCAGGACGTCGACCACGAAGGCGGCGATCGCGCCGAGGAAGCTGGCGCCCTGACCGGAGACGTGCAGGACCCCGGTCCGGTTGAGTATGTCGATGGTGATCGCGGACGCGGTGCCGGCGATGAGACCGATACCACCGGCCGCCGGGGTCATGCGCTTCCAGAACATGCCCAGGATGAAGGTGGCGAACAGCGGCGCGTTGAAGAAGCCGAAGAGCGTCTGCAAGTAGTCCATGATGTTGCCGAAGTTCCCGGCGATGAACGCCGTGCCGATCGCCACCAGGCAGCCGACCACGGTGAGTACGCGGCCCGTGCGCAGGTAGTACTCGTCCGGCCTGTCCTTCTTCACGTACGTCTGCCAGATGTCGTAGGTGACGACCGTGTTGAAGGAGCTGACGTTGGCCGCCATACCGGCCATGAAGGCGGCGAGCAGACCGGCGATGGCGATGCCGAGCATCCCGTTGGGCAGGAGGTCGCGCATCAGCAGCTCGATGGAGTTGTTGAAGGACACCCCGCCCAGGCTCTGCACCGAGGGGTCCGCGGCGTTGGCGGCCTTGAGAGCGGCCAGCTGCGGGGAGAGCACGGCGGCGACCATGCCCGGGATCATGATCAGCAGGATGAGCAGCGTCTTCGGGTAGGCGCCGATCAGCGGGGTACGGCGGGCCGCGGACATGCTCCTCGCCGAGAGTGCGCGCTGCACCTCGGTGAAGTTGGTCGTCCAGTAACCGAAGGAGAGCACGAAGCCGAGGCCGAAGACGATGCCGAGCACGGAGAGCGTGGAGTTGCCGATGCCGGTCAGGTTGGTGCCGGGCCAGGAGTGCAGCTGCAGCGCGGCGTCGCCGCTGGTTCCGTCGATCTTGTCGACCAGTCCGCTCCATCCGCCGACCCGGTGCAGTCCGACGAGGGTGAGGGGCAGCAGCAGCGCCAGGATGACGAAGAACTGCATGACCTCGTTGTAGATCGCCGCCGACAGCCCGCCGAGCAGGGTGTAGACGAGGACGATCGCGCCCGCGGCGAGGATCGACAGCCAGGAGGGCCAGCCCAGCAGCAGGTTCACGACCGTGGACAGCGCGTAGAGGTTCACGCCGGCGATGAGTACCTGGGCGAGCGCGAAGCTGACGGAGTTGACCAGGTGGGCGAAGCGGCCGAAGCGGCGCAGCAGGAACTCGGGGACGCTGCGGACCTTGGAGCCGTAATAGAACGGCATCATGACCAGGCCGAGGAAGACCATGGCCGGGATGGCGCCGATCCAGTAGTAGTGCACCGAGGGCAGGCCGTACTGCGCGCCGTCGGCCGTCATACCGAGGATCTCGACGGCCGCCAGGTTGGCGGAGATGAAGGCCAGTCCGGTGACCCAGGCCGGCATGGAGCGGCCGGAGAGGAAGAAGTCCATGCTGGAGGCGACCTTGCGGCGGGCGAGGACGCCGATCCCCAGGACGAAGGCGAAGTAGACCGCGATCAGCACGTAGTCGATCGGCTGGGCGTTCAGGCGCAGATTCGCGTCAGCGAGTGTGAGCACGGCTCGCACCTCCCACCCGTGCGGCGAGACGCGGGGGCGTCGTGCCCGTCGATCGTCTCGGCGGTGGTCCGACGGGGCCCGGCGGCGCTGCCGGGGCCGGTACGGCTTCGATCATGTTGGCGTCCCTACTCTCCGGGGGTGCGTCGGGCCGCTCGCCCGGATGACAGTGCGGGTGGTCGGAAAGGCGCCCACTGTGATCAATTCACTAGTTAGGAAGGGGCCCTGACCAAAGAATTCGCGTTAACGTAACAGCGGCTACCGACGGCGGCAAGGGGTGAGATGGAAATCCGCAAGGGGCTCGGCCTGCAGGCATTGCCGAGCATGACGCTGCTGCGCGAGCTGACCGACCAGATCGTGCTGGACACCGTGTTCGAACAGGCGCCCATCACCCGGGCGGAGATCGCGCAGCACACCGGTATCTCGAAGACCACGGTCTCCGAGGCGGTGCGCCGCCTGGAGGCGTCCGGCCTGCTGCTGCCCGCGGGGGAGCAGCGTGGCCGGCAGGGCAGGGTCGGGACGTACTACAAGGTGGCACCGAGTGCCGGCTTCGTGGTGGCGGTCGACCTCAACCCCACCCTGATCCGGGTCTGCGCGGCCGACCTGTTCGGCAGGCCCTTCCGGGAGACCGCGCACCCGCCGGTGCGGCCGCGCGAGCCGGTCCGGGTCGCGGAGCAGTTGCGTGAGCTGGTGGCCGACGCGATCGCCGCGGGCGCCCCCGGCCACGGCAAGCCGCTCGCGGTCGCGGTCTCGGTGGCGAACCCGGTCGACCCCGCGACCTCGCGGGTCGTCGTGCTGGACGACACGCCCTACCCGGAGGGCCTCTTCCAGCCGCAGGAGGCACTGGACGGGCTGGCCGACGTGCCGGTCCTGGTGGAGAACGACGTCAACCTCGCAGCGGTGGCCGAGCGTTGGCACGGTGCCGCACGCACGGCGGCCAGCTTCGCCTACGTCTACGTCGGTACGGGTATGGGCATGGGGCTGGTGATCGGCGACCAGCTGATCCGCGGAGCCCGGGGGGTCGCCGGGGAGATCGGCTACCTCGGCGTCAGCGCACAGCCGCCCGGACCCCGGCACGGCCGCCACGGCCTCGCCAGGGCCGTCGCCGCCGGGTTCCCTCCGCACCGCGAGCGGGGCGGCGACCAGGTCGGGGTCGAGGCCGCCCGCCAGGTCTTCGACCGCGCGGCGACGGGCGATGTCGAGGCCGGGCGCATCGTGGAGCGGGAGGGCCGCATCATCGGCGAGGCGATCGCCGCCGTCTGTGCGGTGGTGGACCCGGAACTGGTGCTGCTGGGCGGGCCCATCGGGCTGCACCCGGCCCTGCTGGAGCCGGTTCGCGCCACGGTCCACGACCTCGCGCCGCTGACCCCGCCGATCGAGGTGGGCACACTGGGTGACGCCGCGGTGGTGCGTGGCGCGCTCGCCCTGGCGTTGCGGCGGGCGCGCACCGACCTGTGGGCGGGGGCAGGTCGTCCGTCCGCCTGACCGGTGCGCCGGGTTTTAGTCAGGAGCCTTGTCTAAACATGGGTCGCTGGTTACGGTGGCTTTCTAAGCTAGGACTCCTGACCAAAGGCGGATGCGCCATGTCCACCATCAACGATCAACGTCACGCCCTGCCCGCCCTGCCGAACTGGCAGAGCACCCCCGACGATCTTCCGAAGGCCATTCGCGAGATCAAGGCGGCGCTGCGCGCCCGGATCGCGGCCTCGGGGCGCACTGTCGAGGAGGTCTTCGCGGTCGTGAAACGGCGGGTCGCCGCCCGGATCGCCGAGATCGAAGCGGACCGGGAGCGCGGCGAGGAGGTGTGGCCGGTCATCGACTACTCCGACATCGCCTCGGGTGCCGTTTCCGCCGAGGAGCTCGACAAGCTGAGGCGGCGCGGCTGCCTCGTCGTGCGCGGCCACTTCCCGAGCGAGCAGGCCCGCGCCTGGGACTCCGGCATCGTCGACTACGTCGAGCGGAACGAGTTCTTCGAGAACTACTCCGGCCCCGGTGACGACTTCTTCGGCAGCGTCGGCTCCAGGCCGGAGATCTACCCCATCTACTGGTCCCAGGCCCAGATGGAAGCGCGCCAGAGCGAGCGGATGGCCGACGTCCAGCGGTTCCTCAACACGCTGTGGCGGCACGAGTCCGACGGCACACAGTGGTTCGACCCCGAACGCGACGCCCTCTATCCGGACCGCATCCGCCGCCGTCCGCCGGGCACGAACTCCGGCGGCCTCGGCACCCACTGCGACCCCGGCACCCTCGATCTGTGGATGACCCGGGAGAACCAGCAGGCCTTCCGTCACCTCTTCGACGGCACCGCCGAGCAGTACGACCCCTGGGACGCCGCCTTCCGCACCACGGGCCCCCAGTACCCGGGCACCACCATGTGCTCCGCCTTCCGCACCTTCCAGGGCTGGACCGCGCTCTCCGACATGGACCACGACCAGGGCGTTCTGCACACCGTGCCCGTCCCCGAGGCCATGGCCTACCTGATGCTCCGCCCGTTGCTGTCGGACGTGCCGGAGGACGACATGTGCGGCGTCACCACCAACCAGGTCTTCCCCGCCGGCGAGAAGTGGCACCCGCTGCTCCTCAAGGCCCTCAGCGGCATCCCGGACGTCAAGGCCGGCGACTCGGTCTGGTGGCATTGCGACATGATCCACAGTGTCGCGCCGGTCACCGACCAGCAGGGCTGGGGCAACGTCATGTACATCCCCGCCGCGCCCTGGTGTCCGCGCAACGAGCACTACGCGACGAGCGTTCGGGACGCCTTCCTCACCGGCTCCAGCCCCAGCGACTTCCCCGAGGAACACTACGAACGCTCCTGGACCGGCCGCTTCAGCCCCACCGACCTCAACGAGACAGGTCGCCGGGGACTCGGCCTGAACTGAACCGGCGGCACGCTGATCGGCGGAAGACCGGGCCCCTGGCCGGGCGCCGAGGAGTTCGAAGCTGCGCGCAGTCGGCAGGACGAGGGTCGGCCGGCGCCGCCTCCCAACCCCGTGCACCTTCAGCATGCGAACTGCCGGCGCGGGGGGAAACGCCGACGCCCGACGACGGTGATCGTCGCGATCCGGTACCGCGGTACGGGCCGAGAACTGCCGGATCGGCGTGTTCCTCGCCTGTGCCACCGACCGGCCGCTGACGCACGCTGATCGACCGGCGGCTGGGGCGGATTCACCTGGAGTCCGTACCGTGGCGCAGGCTGGCCGGGGGCTGATCGCGGAGCGTGATCGCCGTGCCGGGCTGGACACCCGACGCCATCCGGCCCGGCAGTCGGCCGCCCTCGCGGCGAATACCTGTTCGTACCCAGCATCACCGCCCTCACCTGGCTTGCCCAGCCGAAATAGGCATCGGCGCTGACGCGGATCTCCGTCTCCTCTTCCGTTTCGCGCCGCCCCGCTTGGGCGAGCAACTCGCCGGCTTCCAGGTGGCCGCCCGCGACGGTGAGCTGACCTGGTGCGAGGACCGCGTCCGGGCTGCGGCGCACACACAGGGGGGCGCCGTGGGCCCGGAGCAGGACCTGCGCCACGTCAGTGATCAGCAGATGAGGCGCGTCGCTCACAGGCGGCCCCGCTACACAAGCCGCTCGATCGTGGGGAGGGGACCCGACCGCGGTCTTCGTTGCGTTGCTGTTCCGAGGGCAGGGCCGTGGTGGTAGACGTTGCCGGGCATCACGGCTTCCTGCGCCGCGGTCCTGGACGGGGATGGAGGCGACACAGGGGTCAGACATCAATACAAGCTTCAGCTGCGTCTCCTCTGGCGTGTGCTGGCGGCGGTGTGCGCTGGGCGAAGGGCGTGAAATGCGCGGGTGTGTGGTCGATGGGCAGGTCGGGGCGCCAGGCGCTGAGGATCTGGGCGCTGCACACGAACAGGCCGTCGGGAAGCTGGTCGAGAGGGTGCCAGGCCCAGTCGCGGACGCTCTCGTCCGGCTGCGTGGCCGGCTGTCCCCGCCAGGTATGAACGAGGGCGCCGACGGTGACGCGAAGGACTCCTTCGACGTGGTCGACGAGCGTTCCGAGGAGCGTGACGTCGTCGGGGCGGGCGAACAGACCGGTCTCTTCTTGGAGTTCGCGGACCACCGCGGCTTCGAAGGACTCGCCGACCTCGACGGTCCCGCCGGGCAGTTCGAGGGTGCCGCGCCGGTGGCTGCCCAGCAGGAGTCCTTGCTCGGTGACGAGGATGGCTCCGACCCCGACGGCCGCGTGCGCCACCGGCGCCCTGCTGCTGCGGGGGCGGCTGGAGACCCGTGCCGGCCGGTCGGGCACGCGGCGGGCACGGATGAGCTGCTGGATCACCGGGGCGTTCTCGTCCGGGTGGTGCAGCAGGTCGACGGCCTCGACGCGGAAGCCGTACTCGGTGAGCAGGTCCTCCCACAGCTGCGGCGCCAAGACCCACATCCGGGTTGCCAGCGGCGGGTCATCGCGCAGCAGGATCATCTGCTCGCGCGGTGCCACCGTCGTGGACGGACCGAGGCCGTTCACGTCGGTGTGCAGGAGCGAAAGGATCAGCGGCCCGCCGGGACGCAAGCCGTCGCGCAGCGCCGGAAGCGCGCGGTGCGGGTCGATGAAGGCGAGGGTGCCGATGGCGTACGCGGCGTCGAACGGCTCAGCCTCGGCGAGGTACTCGGCCACATCTCCCTGCGTGAACTCCACGTCCTGGACGCCCGCGTGGGTGGAGACGGCACGTTCATGCTGGGTCGGGGACAGCTCGATGCCGGTCACGCGAGCCCCGTGAGTCCTCGCGAGATGCACGGCGTGATGTCCGGCCCCGGAGCCGATGTCCAGGACGCGGCGGCCGGTGATGTCGCCGAGAACCTCAGCCCCTGGTCCGATCCCCTCCCAGGGCGTCCAGGACATCCGGTCGGGGATGGGCGGCGTGTAGGCGCGCGCGAGTTGGCGCTGGCCGTAGATCCTCCAGGCTCGGGTGTTGATGTCCTCGACGGGCACGGTGCCTCCTCTGGGCTTGATGCGGGTCAGGTGTGCGTGATCAGGTAGGCGGGGCCTTCGCCGCGCCGGGCACGTTCGGTGGCGTCGAGGCGGGCGAAGGCGCGGGGTGCCATCAACTCCTGCCAGCTGGCCATGTCGTGCACGGCCCACATGTCGTGTTCGGCGGGATCGAGCCGGATCCGGCGTAGCTGGTCCGCGGTCAGACGGCCGCCGTCGAAGATGAGCCCCACCTTGTTCAGCGGCATCCGCGGTGAAGCGTGCAGGAAGTGGGTCAGGAGCAGTTTCGGGTTCTCCAGGCCGAGTTCGAGGCCCGTCTCCTCGACGGCTTCACGTCGGGCTGTCCGGAGCGGGTCCTCCCCTTGTGCGTCGAGGTTGCCGCCTGGGAACTGCCACAGCCGTGAGCCGTAGACCGAGCGCAGTTGTACTGGCCGGTCGTCCTCGTCTCGGATGTACAGGCAGCCGTACACGGTGTGGTGGGGGACGGTCCGCGCGTACTGCGAGGGTGTCATCGGCATGAGGTGGCCGGGCCGGGCGGCGCGGTGATCGAACTCGAGGGCGAGGACGCCAAGTGCCTCCTCGGCCGGCGGGTAGATGCCCCGGAGGTTGGCGAGCAGTTCCCCGCGCGGGGCGTCCGGGTCGATGCGCGCGGGATCCTCCGAGCTGAGCAGATCCTCGAAGGAGGCGTAGCGGGTAATCCGCTGCACCATGACGTCGAGTTCCCGGTCGCTGTCCCGGTCGTGGACGACGAGGGCGTCCCCGACCTGGACGGCTGCCCTCTGTGGGGTGGCGACGCGGACCTCGATCGTCTTGCGCCCCGCCTCCATCTGCCCGTAGTAGCGGGTCGCGAGGTGGAGGTGATGCTCACGCCGGGAGGGTACTTCCGCCGCGTCTGGCGCCTGCGAAGGGGTGTGCTGGATGGCGACGTGCGGTGTGGCCTCGTCCGGGCTCGGCCCACGAAGGATGAGGAAGACCAGCCCGTCGCCGTCGTGCCGCTCCGAAGCCGCCCAGCGACCCTGCAGACGGGCAAGCTCGCTTTCGTCAAGGGCGATCCCGCGCCGCTCGGGGGGAGTGTCCACAGCGAGCGGGGTGATGAGCACGAGGGCGCCGCCGGGCCGTAGCCGATGGCCCAGCATGTCCAGGGTGCGCTCGCGGAAGGTGAGGAACGGAGCGACGAACCGCAAAGTGATCAAGTCGTAGCCGTCGGCGTGCAGTGAGGCGCCGTCGTCCTCCTCGACGTCGAGACGGAGCCAGCGTGCAGCGTCACCGTGGCGGGTGCGGGCTTCGGCGAGGGCGGTTTCTGACCAGTCGACGGCGTCGACCGTGTAGCCGGATGTGGCCAGGTGGGCCGCGAGTTCGCCGGTGCCGCACCCGGCATCGAGAGCTCGAGCCCCGGCAGCGGGCGGCAGGTGTGTGGCGAGCAGTGTGCGTTCGGTGTCGGTGAGGGGCCGGTAACGGCGCCCTTCGGTATATCCGCGGTCCCATTCGTCCTGCGTGGTGAACATGTGCGTCGGCGCTCCTCTCGGTGGCGGCTCTGGCAACGACAGGCGACTGAATCCGTCGACCGCCCGCGCTGGTCGTTCGGGGGCAGTAGGCGTCAGGACCAGCCCATGGGCGTGTAGAGCGAGCCGCGTGTGATGGCTTCCAGGGCGACGCGCGTGTACGCGACGGTCGGGTCGGGCAGAGCGTCCAGCGGCCAGAAGCGCCATTCGGTGCAGCACTCGGGTTCTCGTACGAGGGGTTCGCCCTCCCAGCGGGTGGAAGCGAAGAACAACTGCACCCGTGGAATCGGGCTCTCGGGGTCGAGCAGATCCAGGACGTGGACGAGCGACAAGTCGCCCTCGGGAATGCGCAGTCCGGTCTCCTCCTCCGCCTCGCGGACCATGCAGGTGACGGCGGATTCCATGTCTTCGCGGTGGCCGGCGGGAAGGTGCCAGGTGGAGGGGGCGAAGGCGCTGCTTGGGTGGCGCTTGCCCAGGAGGACGGAACCGTCGCGGATGAGCACGAGGTGAGCGCCGACGATGCTGCGGCTGCGGCGGTCGCGCGGCTCACGGACTTCCAGCACGGGAAGCGGTGCGTCCTGGCGGCCACGGGGCTGGGGCGCGTTGTGATGGGCGTGGAGGACCGCGGCGGTGCCGGGATCGAGGGTCATCTCGGCGATCTCTTCGATTCGGGTCCAGCGCAGCTGGATGCCCTCCCGCAGTTCGATCTCGTGCGCGGGGGTGTTCAGCGTGCCGTGGTAGACGCGCACGCGGTCCTTGAAGGCCCCGCTCGAATCCAGCATGTCCAGCGTGACGAAGCCGGTCAGGTCAGGGACGACGAGCCCGATCTCCTCCTCGAGTTCCCGGACGATGGCCGCATCGCAGGTCTCGCCCTGCTCGGTGTTGCCGCCGAGCAGCGCCCAATGCCCAGGGCGCCAGATCGGCTTGTTCGCCGAGCGAAGGTGGAGCAGGTAGCGGCCTTGGTCGTCGGTGAGCAGGGCCGCCGTACCGGGAACGATCGGCCAGTCGATTGTCACGGTGGTGTGCTTCTTGACGAACACGTGCGGGCTGGCGGCGGCCGTGGCTGCGGAATCACCGCCGGCCAACGGGTGGACGGTGATGCGGGGGCAGGGGGCCGCGCGGTGGTTGCGCTGCCAGTGCAGGACCTCCGCTGCCATTTCCTTCGCGGCCACGTGGCCGTGGGGACCGTAGCCGTGGACGACGAACTCGTACAGGCCGTTGCCGTCGTCTCCGTCGCCGATGCGCTCGATGGCCGGCCGCGCGAGGGAGGTGCCGCGGACGATCGCGGCGCCGGGCCAGTGCTCGGGCGGCGGGTTGAAGACTCCGTTGTCGCCGTCGGGATCGACCACGAGGCGGCAGAAGCCGGGCAGGGCGCCGGCCAGGTAGAGGGTGAGGGCGTCGAAGGGTTCCTGGCCGCTGACGGTGACGTGGGTGTGGGTCACCGACGGTTCGCGGGTGAGGGCGGGTGCGAGCTGGTCGACGGGCAGGGGCGTGCCGTCCTCCCAGGACAGATGGACGCCGGTGCCGGGAACGGTGCGCCGGTTCGCACTCCAGGCGCCGTCGCCCTGCATGGCGACGAATCCGCAGACGATGACCGGCTCGTCGCTGTGCAGGGCGCCGTCGCGCTTGGTGAAGGTGATGGCCCAGCGGTACTGGTGCAGGCGGAGCGGAGCGACGAGGCGTCCGCCTTCGGCGAGGGCGTCGATCCAGGGCAGGTCCCAGGTGTCGACGGTGACGAGGATGGCGTCGAAGCCGCCGTCGGGCACGATGCCGTCGGGCAGGTGCTCGGCGTCCGCGGTGACCACGTGGACGCGATCGTATCCGGTCTCGGCCAGGAAACGGGTGGCGCGGTCGGTGACGGCCGGGTCGATGTCGAGGGTGGTGACATGGCCGGTGGGGCCGACGAGTTCGGCGATCAGGGCGGCGTTGTAACCGCCGGAGCCGATCTCCAGGACGCGGTGGCCGGGCTGGAGGCGGGCGGCTTCGAGCATGTCGGTCTGGAGCCAGGGCGCGGAGATGGAGCTGGTGACGCGGCCGTCGTCGCTTTGGCGGGTGGCGACGACGTCGTTCGCGTACGCAGTTTGGGTCGGCACCTCGGGAACGAAGGCGTGCCGGGGCACGGTGCGCAGGGCTTTGTCGACAGCGGGCGTGCGGAGGTGGCCGGCCTCGGCGAGCCGGTCGGCCAGCTCATGGCGCAGGGTCCCTGCTTCGTCGAGTTCGGTGGTGAGGGGGGTCGTCACGGCGGGCCTTTCGGGTGAGCGGGTCATGCGGGATCCGAGACGGTGGGTGCGGCAGGGTTCGGAATGCCGGCGCTGGGGGCGTACTGGGCGGCCTGCGCGGCGAACATGGCGGCATAGCGGCCCTGTGCTGCGATGAGTTCGTCATGTGTGCCGTGCTCGGCGAGGTGCCCGTGGTTGAGGACGTAGATGTGGTCGGCGCGGCGGACGCCGGACATGCGGTGGGTGACCAGGACGACGGCCCGGTTGGGGGCGGCGAGGCGGCGGATGCGGTCGAAGGCTTCGATCTCGGCTTCGGGATCCAGGGCGGAGGTGGGTTCGTCGACGATGAGGACGCTGTCCGCCTGCGATGTTGAGCTGCGCCAGTGGGTGCGGGCCAGACCCATTTTCTGCCATTCACCGCCGGAGAGCTCGATGGCTCCGCGGAACACGCGGGCCAGCAAGCTCCGTAGGCCGTCCGGGAGTTTGGCGATGACCGGGCCGGCGCCCGCGTAGTCGACCGAGGGCTCCAGGTCGTGATCTGTGGCGGCCTGGGCGGGGCGGCCGAGACGGATGTTCATGGAGGCGGTCACCGGCCAGCGCTGGAAATCCTGGCTGAGCAGCGAAACGCGCTCGAAGACCTGGGAGCGGTCGAGGCCGGTGAGATCCGCCTCGCCCCAGCGCAGGGTGCCGGACTCGGGCAGCAGCATGCCGGAAAGGATCTTCATCAATGTGCTCTTGCCGGAGCCGTTCTCACCCACCACGGCGGTCACCGACCCCATCGGCAAGGTCAGCGACACCTGATCCAGGGCAGCTGTGTCACGGTCGGGGTAGCGGTAGGTGACCTGGTCCAGGACGATCTCCTTGACCCGCGCCGGCACCGGGTCGCCGCCTGCGGGGATGGTGCGCTGCGCGGCCTGGATCAGGAATCGGCCGTGGTCGCGGACGTAGAGGGACTCCTCGTGCAGCTGGTTGACGTTCATCACCAGCGCGCCCAGGCTCGCTGACCCGGTCCGCACCGCGATCACGGCGGTCCCGGCGACGGCGAGACTCATGTGCCCGGCGATGATCAGCCAGAACATGGCCCCGTACGTCGCGGCCGTCACCAGCCCGGACAGGGCGGAGGCGACCCATTCGGTCAGGGCCTTGTTGGAGGCGAGGCGCTCCTGTTCGGCCTCGGCGCTCTCGGCCATGTGCTCGTAACGGCTGAGGAGGAAGGCGCCGACGGCGTGAAGACGGACCTCTTGGGCGGCGGTGCGCTCGGTGAGCAGATTGCCGATGAGGCGGCTGGCGCGCACGTGTTCGATCCAGCTCATCACTGACACGTACCGTTCCTGCGCTACCCGCATGGCGCCCCAGCCGCGGGGGGCGGCGATGAGGATGAGCATGGGCAGCAGGACGGGGTGGAGCACAGCGAGCACGCCGGCGGTGGTGATCAGGGAGATGAGGCCGTTCAGGGCGGCGACGCAGGAGCTGATCATGCGGCGGGCGGAGTCGGGGCCGTGCTGAGCGATGTCGACGAGTCGCCGGAAGTCGGGGTCGTCGATGGCTTCCAACTCGACGCTGGCGGCGGCGGCCAGGTACTGGGTGGTGGCGATCCGCTCGACCTTCGGCTCCAGGCGCCCCGCGCGCGATGTGGACCAGGCGGAGAGCGCGGAGTTGACGACGCCGATGGCGGCGGCGGCCAGCAGACCGGGTAACAGGGCGTGCAGTCGCTCGGCGGCGCTGCCGGTTCCGGCGAGCAGGGCGTGCATGACGGCGTTGATGGCGAGCAGGCCGGCGGCGGCGGCGATGCCTTGGCCGATCTCGCTCATGGCCACGGCGATCAGTGCGCGCCGGTCGGCTTGCCACGCGATGCGCAGGGTGGCGCCGACGAGCGCGGGCATGGAGCGCAGCGCCGACAGCATGGTCAGGTCCAAGGTGGCGTGCTCGTGCTGAGACCAGCCCATGTCGTAACGCAGCGGGCCGCCGAACAGCTCTAGTTCGGCGTCCGAGACGCGGGGGTCGGCCATCTTCACCGGGCCGAAGAACTTCATCACGGGGTGCCTCCCGTAGCGGGCCAGTTCAGTGCCCGGTATGACGGGTCGTGGGTGAGCATGCGGAAGACGGCGGCCGTGCAGGGGTGGCAGTCCGAAGGTGGCTTCTCCATCGGCACCCAGAACAGCCTCTCGTGCTGGTCCGGTTCGGCGTTGTGCGGCTCGCCCGTCCAGGACCGGGCGACGAACACGGCGGTGATGCGGTCCCCGCCGTCGGGGTCGTGGTTGTGGATCAGGCCGCGGAATTCCTGTTCATCGGCGCTGACGCGGATCTCCGTCTCGTCCCCCGTTTCGCGCCGCCCCGCTTGGGCCAGCAACTCGCGGGCTTCCGGGTGGCCGCATACGACGGTGAGCTGACCTGGTGCGAGGACCGCGTCCGGGCTGCGGCGCACGCACAGGGCGGCGCTGTTGGCCCGGAGCAGGATCTGCGCCACGTCAGCGAGCAGCAGATGAGGCGCGTCGCTCACAGGCGGCCCTCCTGCACAAGCCGCTCGACGGTGCGCCGGCCACGCGCGCTCACGAGCAGGTCGCCGTGACGGGACCCATGGGCGAGGGCGCTGACGGCGTCGGCTGCCGCAAACGCCGTGAGGGCGTCTTCTTCGGCTTGGGACAGAGACCGGTCGTACCTCTCGAACAGGGCGGATCGAAGGTCGGGGTGGTCCGGCCACAGCGAGGTGGCGAGTTTGACGAAGCCAGTGACGAGCGGGCCCGGTTCGCCGCGCTCGAAGTCGATCACCGCGCAGCGGCTGCCGCCCCAGAGCAGGTTGCGCTCCCAGAAGTCCCCGTGCCGCCACCCGGCGGGCAGCGGCTCGTGCCCGGTCAGGCTGCGTACCAGGTGGCGCGGCGTGTCGGCTTCCGCAGTGGACAGGTGGTCACTGCCTTGCGCGAGGTGCTTGTCCAGGCCGTACACCGTGTTCTCGACGACCCTTGAGGCATCGGGCCGGACCAGGGCGCCGGTCATGGCGTCGTGGAAGCGGCGTGGGAGCTGGTCGGCTTGCCGGTGGGCAAGGCGGCGGCGCGCGGCCAACTCCGCATGTTTCAAGGGCTCTCCGTTCACAGCGGTGAGGATCAGGGCGAGCAGTTCCGCAGAACTGTCGTGCAGCGCCGGGGCGTTGCCGTGACCGAGGTGAGGAACAGTCACGCGGTGGGCATGGGTCTCGCGTGTGTACGGCAGGGGCTTGGGCGCCGCTTTCACGTAGTGGTCGCCGGTCCGTCCGGTCACCCGCCACACCGGTGAGTTGGCGCGGGCGTGCGAGACGTCCTGCACACGGTCCACGGGGCCCAGGACCTGTTCGACCCAGGAGGCGAGGGCGGACGGGAGACGACGCGAGAAGTCGGTCATGCCCGGTACCTCGTATCCGGTCGTGACCAGTCGGCGAGGAGGGCAGCGCGGTCGGAGCCAGAGCGGGCGGTAGTGCCTGAGGAGACGGCGGCATTTTCGAACGCAGGATGAACGAGGGCAGGGTGGCGTACGGGATGCATCAGGGCTCCTCGGGGTGCGATGCGGACAGGTGATCGGATAACGGGGGGCCTCCTGTCGCCGTAACGGGTGCGGGCGAGCGAAATCTAGAACCAGATTTCGAATACCGGGCCTTCTCCTTATGGGGCTGGATGTGCCGGCGCCTGGTAGTTGGCCATCTCGTTCGATAGTTGGCCAGGGATCTGTCGCAGCGTTGATCGAGGGTTTGAGCCGTGACACGTTGGTTGGAACCTGGGCACGAGAGTGGGCGCCAGTCGTCATGGGCGCAGGCTCGCCTCTGTGTCCGAGCCAGCCCCTGATCCTCGCCAGCAATCCTTGATCAACCAGCTTCGGCCGGGCCCCGTGAGAACGGTGGAGGTCATCGGGTTCGACGGAGCGGATGTCCTCGTGAAGCTTGTGGATGCCGGGGAGAGGGAGCCGAGATCGGTCGGATCCCCCGGCGTGAGGCTTCTATGCGTCAGGGGGAGCACTCATCGGAGCTCTTCGAGATCGGCCGGGAGATCAACGCCGAGGAGATCGGGCGTTGGGGGGAAGGTCAGCTTCACTTCTCCACAGGGGCGTGCGAGATCCCGCCCTTGCGGTCCTTCCTTCTCGCGATGGAAAGCGGACTGGTTGTCACCGGGACCGTCGCTGAGGTGCGTAACTTCGGGGTCTTCGTTCACCTCGACGGCGAGCCTGATGGCTTGTGTACCGGCTTCATCCGAGTGCCGGACCTGACCTGGTCCCGGATCGACCACCCCTCCGAAGCCGTCGAAGCCGGCCAGCGGATCACAGCGGAGGTGATCGTCGCCGAGACACGAACCGGACAGGTCACACTCTCGCTGAAGGTTCTGCAGGAAGATCCACTCATCCGCTTCGCGGACCAGGTGGGCCAAGTCGTCACAGGCCCGATACCAAGATCGTTTCCTTCGGTGTGTTCGTGCGGCTTGGTCCGGACGTCGAGGGGTTTCTTCACGTATCGGAGCTGTCCGATGAGCCGGTTGAGACCCCTGACCAACTCGTCGGCGACGGCGAGCTGATCACAGTGAAGGTCACCGAGGTCGACCATCAGCGTCACCGGGTGACGCTCACTGGTGCCACCAAGGATGTCAACTGATGAATCGGTGGCAAGAACCCTGGCAGATCAGCCCCAAGCGGCGTGGCACCCGTGACGAAAAGAGTCAGGGCAGCCGAACGTGATCGCGACCTGGGTGGTGAAGGTCTGACAGATCCACGTCCTGGGCGAGTGCGCGCCGACCTGGGGCCCGGGCGAGGACCACAGTCCCAACTCGCTCTTCGCCGCGGCGATGCACTAGGGCGGCTTCGCCCCGCAGATCCCGAAGCCGGAGATCTACGTCGTCCGCTCCGACCGCCGCGACCGGCGCACGGTGTTCTTCCAAGAAGAGGCGGCACCGGAGAAGTGGAACGTCCTGCGCTGGAGCGGCCTGCCGTCCGAGGGCGAGGTCCCGGCGTTCTCCGACAAGACGGCCGAAGCCCTGCGGGCGGAGGTCCGCCAGCGGAACCTGGCCCCGCGCTCGGACGCTGAACTCCTGCCGGTCCTGCCGGTCCTGCCAGAGTTGCCCGGCTCGGTGATCCCGGTCGAGAAGCGGTCGACGCAAGTGACCAAGCGGGAGCTGACCGCCCGCTCCCGGCAGACGGCACAGGCCCGCACCATCGGCACCGAACGCCCGAAGACGGCCGCGGAACTGTCGATGTCTCGCAGGTGCACGACCACCGTGAGCATGCTGTCCGGGCCGCCCGGGCGAACCCACCCCGCACTCGGTGCCGACCGAGAGCTCCCGGAGCATGGCCCGCCGCTGGTTCGGCCTGCGCGGGGCGCGGTCGGCCGACTGACGTCGGGCGCTGCGGATGCAGGTGCCCAGCCGGTCGAATGATCGGCTGGGCCGCGGCTCAGCGTTTGATGCCGACGCCCGCCAACAGACTGATCTGGGCGTCCGTGGGCTCCGTCCCGTCGGCGGGGCCGGCGGGCCGCCAGCGGTGGCAGCAGACGATGCCGGGGTCGATCAGGTCGAGTCCGTCGAAGAAGCGGCTGACGTCGCTGTGTGAACGGAACTGCACCGGAGACCCGGACTTGGTGTAGACCTCCGCGACCTTGTTCCAGGTGACGGGGTCGAAGTCGGGCGTGCAGTGGTTCATGGCGAGGGCGCTGCCCGGCGGGAGCGGGTCGAGCAGCCGGCGGACGACGGCGTACGGGTCGTGCGGGTCGGTGATGAAGTGCATGAGCGCGTTGAGGGAGAGGGCGATGGGCTGGTCGAAGTCCAGCACCTCAGAGGCCTCCACGGCGTCCATCAGTGAATCGGCGTCGGTGACGTCGGCCTCGATGTAGGCCGTGCGTCCCTGCGTCGTGCTGCGCATGAGGCGTTCGGCGTACTTCAGGACGAGGGGGTCGTTGTCGGCGTACACGACCCGGGCATCGACCGCGACGGACTGTGCGACCTGGTGCAGGTTGGGCTCGGTCGGGATGCCCGTGCCGATGTCCAGCCACTGGCGGATGCCGTGCTCCTGCGCCAGGACCCGGGTGGCCCGGTGCATGAACGCCCGGTTCTCGCGGGCGGTCATGTAGATGCCGGGATGGGCTTCGGCGGCGACCAGGGCCGCCTCCTTGTCGATCTCGAAGTGGTCCTTGCCACCGAGGAAGTAGTCGTACATCCGGGCCGAGTGCGGCCTGCTCGTGTCGAGATCCCGGCCGGCCTGCCTGGTGGTCATGTTCTCCCCTTCACGCGTGTGTCTGTCGGCCCGTAGGCCAGGAACGGGACCGGTGTCGTCGTCCCTCGTGCCTGCCGCCGGTTCACCCGGCGGCCAAGTGATCGGCCAGGCCCTCTTTGACCCCGCGGACGAAAGCGGCGATCTCCTCCGGCGAGTAGATCAGCGCCGGCCCGGCCGGGTCGGTCGACTGCCGTACGGCCACGCGGCCGTCGGCGAGTTGTTTCGTCTCGACGCACTGGCCGCCGTTCGGCCCGCTCCAGGGGCGCTCCCAGCCCTGTTCCCCGAGATCACGGGCCGGCATCCCGTTGTAGACGCCTTCGTCGATGATCGTCATGAGTACTCCTTGCGCATGCGGTTCAAGAGCGCTCTGCTGTCCTCGGACGACGTGAGCAGCGCCATACGGGAATGCGCCTCGAGATGGGCGACGACGTCCGCGCGCTGGTCCAGGTAGACGGAGGCGGACAGGAGTTCGCTGTAGACGACGTCGGGCAGCTCGGGTTCCTCGAACCGGAAATACGTGAACGGGGCGCACGCCCCGACATGCGCACCCGCGGAGAAGGGCACGATGTCGAGGCTGACGTGCGCGAGCTCGGAGACGTCCAGGAGCCGCTCGATCTGCTCCCGCATCACGTCGGGGCTGCCCACCGCCCGGTGCAGGACGGCTTCTTCCATGACCACCCACAACGTGGGGGCGTCCTCCCGCTCCAACAGGCTCTGGCGGCGCAGCCGCAGCTCCACGCGGCGCGCGAGCTCCTCCTCGCTGCCGTGCGGCAACCCGCCGCGCAGTACGGCGCGCGCGTAGTCGGGAGTCTGCAGGAGGCCGGTGACGTACTGGGGTTCATAGGTGCGCAGGGTCTTGGCGCCGGTCTCCAGGCTGACGTAGGCGGTGAACCAGCTGGGGACGGCGTCGCGGTAGGAGTGCCACCAGCCGGGCTCGTTGGCCTGCTCGGCCAGATCGACGAACTCGTCGATCTCCTGGCGGTCCGCTCCGTAGGTCTCCAGGAGCTTCTCCACGTAGAGAGGCTTCAGTGCGACCTCGGCCTTTTCCAGCCGGCGGATCGTCAAGGTCTTCACGCGCAGTGCTTTTGCCGCGTCCTCCAGCGAGGCACCGGCGCCGAGCCGCATGTCCTGCAGCCGGCGGCCGAGGATCATGCGCAGGACTGTCGGCGCGCTGGTGCCGGAACGGGCCTCACTCACGCCCAACCTCCTGAGGGATCATCAACATCGCCATTCTGGCAGTGACTTGATGGCGACGCCAGGGTGATACCCGCTCTGCTGAAATTATCAGGGAGTCGGTTGCAGCGTGAGCACGATCACGCGCATAGTTGACTTGTGAGCGGTCGAGTCACAGCTCTGACGCAGCATCCGGCCCGGACGGGACGCGTGGTGCTGATGCCGTCGTCGGCACCCCCACCCCAGGGCGCCCGCGCCGGCATACGCCTCTCACCGCTCGAGCCGCAGCCCGCACCCCCACACCGCGCCCGTCCCCCGAGGGCACTGGAAGGCAACATCCGTGACTCTGCCCACGCCCTCAGCCCCTGTCTCGACCCCTGCGTTAGTCACGACCGTGCCTCGTCGGGAGTACTGGTTCGGCCTGCCCGCTCTGCGCACCAGCGCGAGATCCGCCCGCGACACCGTGCGCGACCGGCTCCGTGCCTGGAAGGTGCCCGGCGGCACATGCTGCGACGCGGTGCTGCTGGTCTCCGAGCTGACCACGAACGCTGTACTCCACACCGACAGCGATCACGTCCTGTGTGGCCTCACACTGACCGGCGACGAGCGGCGCCTGCGTATCGAACTCCACGACGACGGCCGCACCCCGGTCCGCCCGCCCGAGCACCGCGTCGGCCCCGACGAGGAGGGCGGGCGGGGCCTGTTCCTCGTCGAGCAACTCGCCGACCGCTGGGGCTCCGCATGCTCGACGCGGGCCGAAGGAAATGTCGTCTGGGCGGAGTTGACGGCCTACCCCTGATGCCATGGGCACCGGTCGGCGCCGCATGTGGCGCCCGCCCGGCAGCGACAGCCCGGATGCAGCGTGGCCACGCCCGGCCGGCTGCGCACGGGACCAGTTGCCCCGTCCAACGGCAGAGACGCAGTCAGCACCGCACGGCCCGCTACGTTCCCTTCGCGCGGCGAGGAATCCCTTCTCCTCGATCCACCTACAGAAGGCGCCCATGACCGCCCACGGCGAAACCGCCTCTCCCGTCGTGCTGTACGTATGCGCCGACCGAGCCCCGGGCGCGCCCGGGGCAGCCACGCAGTGCGCGCAGACAGAAGGCCACGCGTTCGCTCAGGAGCGCGGACTGACGATCGCCGAGGTCGTCACCGACACGTACGGTGAGCCCGACCCGGCTCAGCGCAGGGGGTGGCGGCGTGTGAGACAGCTGGTACAGACAGGCCACGTCGCCGCGGTACTCGTCCGCTGGCCCAGCGCCATCGCCCCGGAGTCCGCGCATGAACTCCGGCACCGCGAGACCGCCTGGCTCCACGACCACGGCGTGCCCGTCCGGTACACCTGGGCGCCCTTGTCATCGAGGAGCGGCGAGGCCCCGTGATCCCGCCGGCTGCCAGACAGCCGAGCCAGACCCGTATTTCGCGGGTCCAGCAGGAACGTGGCTGGGGCGGTGAGTGCAAGTTTCACCAGCACCCGGTACTGGTGGAACAGCCTCCCTACGCGCGCTCGAAGAACTCGGCCGCGCGGCGCGCACTGTCTTCACCTGCGACTACCTCGCCGGCCACGGCCTACGCCGGGAGATCCACGGCGGGCTCCAAGACGTCGAGAACTGGACCAGTGCGAACACCGCGCTCCACTACGGCCAGGACGGCGCACTGACCGGCCCGGACCGGTCGTCGACCCGGAGCCTCGGACAGAATCTTCAAGTCGAGAGATGGTCATACGGACGCGAACAGGTCGGTTGCGGAGTGCGTGCCTGTTGGGTGCCGCGTGGGGTCACCGCCGGTCACTGATTGGCTGGAGCGTCCTTCAGCCTGGTGCCGCCCTGCATGGCGACGACGTTTGTGGCGTCCACGGCGGGGCGGAGTGTGCGGGCGAGAGTAGCGGCGTCGCCGGTGGTGCAGAAGTGGGTGAGATGAAGATGAGGCAGGGCTCGTCGCGGAGTCCATGACATGCCCTCAGTCAGCCGGCACACGGACAATTTGACAATGCCTCTCATCCCCCTTGGATCACTTCACTCTCCGAAGCCACGAATGTGAGACAGGCTCATTCGCGGGACAGTCCCTCCGCCGAAAGGATGTGAAAGCTGCTGGGCTGGGCAAGCGGGGCGCGATCTCGGGTATTCCTTGGCAGCGTGCCGAGATCCGACGACCGCACGCCCGACTTAGCTGCTCAATACAACTGGTTTGCCGGGAGTGGGTACGGGACTCAGGCCGCATGCGGAGCCGCAGAGCGCCGGACTCGCCCCGGAGGCCGACGCGGGAGGTAACACATGTGCGGGATCACCGGCTGGGTGTCCTTCGATCGTGATCTGCGAACCGAGGACGCGGCCCTGGACGCGATGACCGAGACGATGTCGTGCCGGGGCCCCGACGACCGAGGCACCTGGGTCGAGGGCCCCGCCGCCCTCGGCCACCGCAGGCTCGCGATCATCGACCTTCCCGGCGGGCGGCAGCCCATGAGCGTGACGACCCCCGAAGGCACCGTGGTGCTCGTCTATTCGGGCGAGACCTACAACTTCACCGAGCTGCGCCGCGAGCTGACCGACCGCGGCCACCGCTTCACCACCGACTCCGACACCGAGGTGGTCCTGCACGCCTACCTCGAATGGGGGGACGCGCTCGCCGAGCGGCTCAACGGCATGTACGCCTTCGCGGTGTGGGACGGCCGCCGCAACCAGCTCGTGATGGTCCGCGACCGCCTGGGCGTCAAGCCGCTCTACTACTACCCGACCTCCGACGGTGTGCTGTTCGGTTCCGAACCGAAGGCGATCCTCGCCAACCCGCTCGCCCCCGCCCGGGTCCGTCTCGACGGACTGCGGGAGATGTTCGCCATGGTCAAGACCCCCGGACACGCCATCTGGGACGGCATGCGCGAACTGGAGCCCGGCACCGTCCTCACCGTGGACCGGCAGGGCATGCACCGGCGCGTCTACTGGCAGCTGGAGAGCCGTCCCCACACCGACGACCGCGCCACCACCATCGCCAACGTGCGCTCGCTGCTGAACGACATCGTCCGCCGCCAGCTCGTCGCCGACGTCCCGCGCTGCACCCTGCTGTCAGGAGGTCTTGACTCCTCCGCGATGACCGCCATCGCCGCACGCCAACTCGCCGAGCAGGGCGAGAAGGTACGCAGCTTCGCCGTGGACTTCGTCGGCCACGCCGACAACTTCGTCGCCGACGAGCTGCGCGCCACCCCCGACGCCCCGTTCGTGCACGACGTCGCCCTCGCCTCGGGCACCGAGCACCAGGACATCGTTCTCAGCACGCAGACGTTGGCCGACCTCGACGTACGGGCGGCGACGATCCGGGCGCGCGACCTGCCCATGGGCATCGGCGATCTGGACTCCTCGCTCTACCTGCTCTTCCGGGCGATCCGCGAGCACTCCACTGTCGCGCTGTCCGGCGAGTCGGCCGACGAGGTCTTCGGCGGCTACCTCCAGTTCTTCGACGAGGAGGCCAGGCGCGCCGGCACCTTCCCGTGGAAGGCCCAGTCCGAGCGGTTCGGCAGCGACTTCGGCATCCTGAGCCCCGCGCTCACCAACGCCCTGGATCTGAAGACGTACGTCGCCGACAGTTACGGCACCGCCATCGCGGACATCCGCCGTCTCGACGGGGAGAGCGACTTCGAGTACCGGATGCGGAAGATCTGCTATCTGCACCTGACCCGGTTCGTGCAGCTGCTGCTGGACCGCAAGGACCGTATGAGCATGGCGGTCGGCCTTGAGGTGCGGGTGCCGTTCTGCGACCACCGGCTCGTCGAGTACGTGTACAACGCTCCCTGGTCGCTGAAGTCGTTCGACGGCCGGGAGAAGAGCCTCCTCAGGGAGGCGACCGCCGATGTGATCCCGCGGTCCGTGTACGACAGGGCCAAGAGCCCCTACCCGTCGACGCAGGACCCGCAGTACGCCGTCGCCATCCAGAACCACGTCAAGGACATCCTCGCCCGTCCCTCCCACCCGGTGTTCGACCTGCTCGACCGGGACCGGGTGCACCAGGACGCGCACCGGGACTCCCCGCAGTTCACGCTGGCGTCCAGGCGCGGCCTTGAGCGCACCGTGAACATGGCGCTGTGGCTGGACATGTACAAGCCCGAGGTGTCACTGACCTGACGCCGGGCACGCCGCGGGCCGGAGCCGACCGGCGGGACCGGCCCGGCCCGCGCGAGCCGCCGGGCGCCAGCTCGGCGGACACGCATACCCTCTGCCCCATGCGGAACATCCTGCCTTGATCGGCCAACCCACCTCTGATCAGGCCGAACACTACAGAACGGATCCACCCGAAAGGCCCACGGACGCTGACGCCGCCGCGCCGCGCTCTCCTACTGGACGCCGCGGCGATGCGCATTCTGTCGCTGCCGCCGAAACCGAGCGGGATCGAAAGTGCCGCTTGGAAGGACTTCGAGCATAGTGGCGGTATGGGCATATGGGACAAGCGAGACGACATGATCGTGCACCAGAGAGAGCCCTACAACGCTGAACCACCGCCTGGCGCGCTCGTGGACCCGGTCACCCCTCTGGACACGTTCTATGGCCGCAACCATGCCCCGATACCCCGCCTGGACGGGGCGAGCTGGCGGCTACGGGTGGACGGCACGGTCGACCGCCCGCTGGAACTGTCACTGGACGAACTGCGGCGCCGCTTCCCCGAACGGAAAGTGCTCGCAACTTTGCAGTGCGCGGGCAACCGCCGCGCCGACCTCGTGGAGTTCCGCGACATACCCGGCCAGGTCCCCTGGGGCCCCGGAGCCATCTCCACGGCATGGTGGACCGGTGTGAGCCTGGCGGACGTACTGACCGAGGCAGGGCTGCAGGCAGAAGCGGCCCACATCGCCTTCACCGGTGCCGACGTGTCACAGGACGCCGACCCGCCACAGCCCTTCGGCGCCTCCATACCAGCGGCGAAAGCTACCTCCAGTGAGGTGCTCCTGGCCTGGGCGATGAACGATCAGGCACTTCCCGTCGCGCACGGCGCCCCGCTGCGCGTCGTCGTCCCCGGCTACATAGGCGCCCGCAGCGTCAAATGGCTCCAGCACATCACCGCACAGACCGAACCGTCCGACAACTACTTCCAGTGGGAATACAGCCTCCTGCCTCCCGAGGCCGACCCCCACAAGGCAGGACCAGGTGACGGCATCACACTCGGGCCGGTCGTCATTCACATCGCCATCCTGCGGCCAGGCAAAGACGCCCAGCTGCCGCCCGGACCTACCGAGGTAAGCGGCGTGGCCTTTGCCGGCGACGACCGCACGGTGACACGCGTGGACGTGTCCGCCGACGGCGGCACCACGTGGGTCCACGCCGATCTGCACGCACCGGACAACCCGTGGACGTGGCAGCACTGGCGCGCCACGCTCACCCTCCCCGCAGGGGGGACGGAACTCCTCGCCCGCGCCTGGGACTCCACCGCAGCCGTACAGCCTGAGTCCCCAGCGACGGTCTGGAACCCCAGGGGCTACGCCAACAACACCTGGGCCCGCCTCCACGTCACCTGCGACCGCTGAAACCTGGGCGGCCAGGCCGCAAGTCCCGACGGCAGGCCGGCGAACCCGCGGATATGAACGCGCCCGCCGCATCCGCGGATTGCGCGATCCCGTCGCCCCTGACTTCTTCCCGTCCTTCTCCGGCTTCCACCGCCGGCTCTGTGCCATGCCAGAGCCATGGCCACCTGGGCGTCACGCAGAGCGGAACCGTTTTCTGAGCGGCCCCCCGCGGCATTTCTTCAGTATTGGTGAGGCTGCGGCGTCTCAACGGTCGGCGTTCGTCCGGTCCTTCGGCCGCGCGTCAGTTTGAGATGCGGGCTTCAATGCCGTCGAGGAGAAAGTCGAGACCGATCCGGAAAGTGTGGTCGGCGTCCAGGTGGGCGGCATCGCGCACCACCGTGGCCAGCGCGGGGAATCGGCCGGTGGCGAAGGTCCGCTCCAGATAGGGCCCGAGTGAGGCCTGCCAACGCTTCTCGTCCATCCCGGTGGCCCGCTCGGCACGCCGCTCGGCGACCTCCCGGCGCACCGCGCCGATCGCGTACGCGTTGACCGCGGCGACCACCGGCATGATGGCGTCCACGTCGACGCCGCTCAGTGCGGCCACCACGGTCTCTCCAGTGGCCAGCGCGTGCGGGCCGAGCTGGGGTCGGCCACCCAGTAGCTCGGCGAGCCATTCGTGCTCGTGAGCGGCGTGCCGAGTGGCTTCGGCCAGAGACCGGAGCATCTCCCGCCAGCCGTCTCCGACCGGCCGGATCTCGGCGTGGACGGCGTCGACCATGAGGTCGAGCAACTCCTCCTTGCTGGCGATGTAGCCGTAAAGCCGCATCGGACGGACGTCCAGCGCGGTGGCGACCTTGCGCAGCGACACCGCGTCCAGGCCGTCCGCATCGGCCAGCTGGATCGCCGTTCGCACGATTCGTTCCCGGCTCAGCGGGGCCGGCACGGGTCGATTCGGTGGCTCCGGCCTCTCCCACACCAACATGCCGCTAACAATACATCGCATCGAGCGATACAATGTATCGAGACAGTACGGCGTATCGAAGGGGAAGCGGCCATGACCATTGCCATCGTCGGAGCCGGCCTCGGCGGCCTGGCTCTCGCCCGTGTGCTGCACGTGAACGGCATGGATTCCGTCGTGCATGAACGTGAATCGTCACGCGGTGCGCGCGGTCAGGGCGGCATGCTGGACATCCACTCCGGCCAGCGGGCGCTGCGCGAGGCCGGTCTGATCGACCAGTTCTACGCGATTGCCCGTGGTGAAGGCCAGGACATGCGGCTTCTCGACCCGGACGGCACCTTGCTGCTGCAGGAGGACACGCCCGAGGGTGCCCCGCTTGAGCGACCCGAGGTGGACCGTGCCGATCTGCGTAACCTGCTGCTGGACTCTCTCCCTGAACACACGGTGCGCTGGGGGCACGCGTTCGAATCCGCCGACAACGGCGTGCTGCACTTCGCTGACGGCAGCAGTGCGACGTATGACCTGCTGGTCGGCGCTGACGGCGCGAACTCCCGGGTCCGCGCACTGCTCACCGACGCTCGACCGGCGCACATCGGTCAAAACGTCGTCGAGATCTGCATTCCCGACATCGACGCCACCTACCCCGACCTCGCGGCGATGGTCGGACGCGGCAACTACTGGGTGCTCGGCAACGGACAATCCCTGGGGGCGCAGCGCAATGGCGACGGCTGCGTTCGCATCGGCCTCAGCTTCTACAACACTGCCGAGGACTGGTTCGCCACCAGCGGGATCCCGTTCGACGACCCAGCCGCCGCCCGGGCGCGGCTGATCGAGGAGTTCACCGGTTGGGACCCACGGTTCCACGCACTGATCGCAGCCTGCAACGACACGATCGTGCCACGGTCGATCACTGCTCTCCCGGTCGGCCTGACCTGGCCGTCGACGCCAGGCGTCACGCTGCTTGGCGATGCCGCACACCTGATGCCGCCGGTGGGGGAGGGGGCCAACATGGCGCTGCTCGACGGCGCCCTGCTCGGCCTCGCGCTGGCCGCGCACCCGGACGACTTTCCCGCCGCCGTCAAAGAATACGAACGCGAGATGTTCGAACGCACCAGCGCGGCCGCCCGGATGTCCGCGGACATGCAGGAGTTGATGACGTCGCCGGACGCTGGCCAGAAAATGCTCGCATTCTTCCAACCTGGCTGAAGTTGACGTGCTCCCTGGCCTGAAGTCCAGGAATTCCGGCCTGGGTCGTCCGACCCTTCCGGGGGCTTCCTGCTTCAACGCGCTGTGCCGGGACTTTCGTCCCGGTCTTACCGGCGCTCCACCGCCAGCTGGTTGGCCAGCTGTTCCTCGAGTTCACCCAGTTCCGCACGGCGTGCGGTGATTTGTTCCAGAAGTTCTGGATTCAGCATGCGTCGGGCCGTAGAAGACCGTCCGGCCGCCACGGGACGGAACCAGCGAACCGACTGGGGCCGTTACCCAAACGCTCACCGCACTGAGCGCTCCAATGCACCCCGATGATCGGAAACCCACTCATAGGCCGTCTGAACTTGCCTCACCGCCCCTGCGTCACGGAGTCGGGCCATGGCGACGTCACCCGCGTCAGCCCGGGTCTGGATGCCCCGCCAGCACCGGTCCTGCCACCACAGGATCGTGGGTACGAGACGCTGCCGGTCGGACAACTCATAGCTGTCAACGATCAGCCTCATGCGTCGGGCTGCCTCCTCGACATCGGTGACCGAAGGGCCCAGATCGAGGTACTGCCAGCAGACTTGAGCGATGTCGTGGATCCGTGCGCCTGGCGCAGCAAGGTCCCAGTCGATGAATGCAGTCGGCCGAAGCTCGCCACCGTACAGCTGATAGACCGTGTTCTTGGGCGACAGGTCGTTGTGACACACGACCTCTTGGTCTCCGGCCAGCGGGGTGCCAGCCATCAGGTCGTGGAACTCACGCACGAGCCGGGCGACCGTCACCAGACTCTCGTCCGATGACACAGCAGCAGGTTGTCGTGGCTCCCACGCCACATAGCCGTCGAGGTAACTGAGGACTTCGCGGCCCTCGTCGTCCACACCGAGATACCGCGGAGCACCACTCCAGCCACTGGCTTCAAGCAGCCTCAGCAGATCAGCCACGAACTTCGTGCGAGCCGAGGCCGGACGGCGCACAGTGTCCCCGACACGAACGACCGCATTGACGAAACCTCCGGGCAAAAACGACTCAGTCATCCGTTCACCCTGCCTGATCACTGCCTCTAAACGCCCAATAACTCGTCTCGGCGCTTGATCCCCGCTGAGGCAACTCCGCCAGATGATCTACTCCGCAGACAGCCGCCGACTGCCAGCGCGAGCACCTCGAGAACCGGTCACACCAGCCCTTTGACCTTCGACTTCAAGTTGGCGGAGGCTCAGTCGGCTGCGCACCCCCGCAGCGCGTGGCCGGACACGCATGGTCGGCCCGGCCATGACCCCGACCACGGCAGCCAGTGCCTGACCTCATTGGTTCGCAGGGCCGATGGTCGGAACCCGATGGAGGATTACTTCGGTTCGGTCCGCTGCCGCAGTTCACGATCGCCAACTCCCCTCACCACAACCACACCGGACAGACCCGGGCCCTCCACGCGTGTCTCCGCTGGCGCAGCCGGAATGCCGACATCCCGATGTGCTGGCCGCCCAACGCAGGGAGCGGGCCTGGCTTTCCGGACCATTGACAAGACCGAAGAGCATGGTCACCAGGTCGTGTACGCCTTTCGATGTAGCGCGTGGCGGTCGCGCAGTGCGGTTCTTGGCAGTGAGGGTCGGCGGCTGCTTGCGCGCGCCGGGTGGCGTTGGCGCGGGCCATGCCGGTCAGTGAGGATTCGCCGTCTTCGACATTCAGCGCCCGAATGAGCGCTCACTGCCGGTCGAGCGACTCCAGCGCGTCGCGCAGCGCGGCGCGCGAGGTGATGCCGAGCTTCGGGAAGAGCTGGTAGAGGTGCGAGGAGACGGTCCGCGGGGAAAGGAAGAGTTTCTCCCCGATCTGCTTGTTGGTCAGCCCCGCCGCGGCCAGGCCGGCGATCTCCCGCTGCTGGGGGGTCAGCTCGGGGCCATCGGATCCAATGCTCTGGCCTCGTGCCCGGCCGCCGCAGGCGCGTAGTTCCTTCGCGGCTCGATCTGCCCAGGGCACGGCGCCGAGTTGGGTGAACATCCCCCGGGCGGTCTCCAGGTGCTCTCGTGCCAGGGCCGGGGCGCGGTGGCGTCGCAGTCGTTCACCGTAGTAGAGGTGGATGCGTGCCCGTTCGAAAGGCCAACGTTCGGATCCCTCGAGTGACAGGGCGGTGCCGAAGCGCAGTTCGGCGTCTTCGTCGCTTCCGGCGGCCAGAGCGGCGGCGCCGAGGAGGACGAACTCCAGTCGCGGGGAAGCGTCGTGCAGACCGGCGTCGCGGGCGGCGGCGATGTGGTGCAGAGCTTCGTCGCGTCGTCCGGAACGCACTGCCGCTTCCACCGTGTCCAGGAAGACCCATAGCGCGTTGCGGACGAAGGGTGGCAGCGAGCCGGCCGGTGCGATGGTCGACACGTGCCGGTACGCCGCCTCGAAGTCGCCTGCGCTGAGTGCGGCCAGCGTACGGACATGGGCGGCGTAGAACCGGACGGTGCGCGCGCGTCGCGACCAGGCCCACTGCTCCATCTGGTCGGCGAGCCGCCATGCGGCCGTGAAGTCGCCGCTGACGGCGGTCACGCTGGCAAGAAGGTACTTCGCGGGCCAGGCACGCAGCGAGTAGTGGTGGTCCTCGGACAGGTCCAGCGCGTCGCGGGCTACGGCGCGCAGCTCGTCCCAGCGTCCCGCGAACCACGCCTGGTGACAGAAGAGGACCAGGGCCTGGATGGCTGGGAAGACATTGTCTCCGGCGCGTTCGCCGTAGCCGATGCGCCACAGCGGCCCCTCCAGAGGGCCGAGGCGGTCCACGCACGAGGCGGCGATGCCGACCCGCACGACCTGCAACGGGTCCGCGGTGCCGAGTGCCACGTCGACGGCGGCGTCCAGACGGGCCCAGTCGGCGGGCCGGGCGCGGGCGGGGTCGCCGAAGGTGGCCCGGGCCACCTCCAGGATCTCCGGGGCGCCGGTGAACTGCGCCAGGGCTTCGTCGAACGCCGCCCACAGCTCGGCTCGACCGCCGTAGAAGCACACCATCAGGAGGGTGAACAGCGCTTCCAGCAGCGTGGCGTCGGCAGGGTCGTACGGCTTGCGCTGCGCGGTTATCGCGCCGCTGAGCACGCGGTGAGCGGTGTCGATGTCGCCGTAGCTGTTCAACAGGTAGACCGCGGTGGCGACGGCGGCGGGCAGCGAATCCGCGTCGGGAAAGGCCTGACGCGCGGTGTCGAGCAGCCGCGGCACGTCGCGCAGATTCCCGGTGAGGGTGGCGCCCAGGAACGCGGCCTTCGTCAGGCGCCGGGCCTGCGCCGTCCCCTCCGGGCTGAGGTCCGCGGCCCGCACCAGGGCCGCCACGGCGCTGGGCCCGTCGCCGCGTGTGGCGCTCAGATCGGCGACCTCCTCCAGGAGTGCGGCGACCCGCTCGTCAGGGCCGTCGGCACCCTGGGCGAGATGCCACGCGCGCTGTTCGGGCACGCCGACCCACGCTTCCGCGAGTGCACGGTGCACGCCGCGGCGCTGCTCGGCGGTGGACAGCTCCACCACCGCTGAGCGCATGAGCGAGTGCCGGAACTCCAGGCGCCCAGTGGGCTCGTCGATGCGGACGAGCCCGCCCCGCTCGGCCGGTGCCCAGTGCTTCATGCCGCACCTGGCCGCCGCGGCCCGGCGGACGACCTGCATGTTGCCGCTGCCTTCCAACGCCGCGACGAGCAACAGGTACCGGGTTGCCGCAGGGAGGTGCTGGATCCGGGAGGCGAAGGCGGACTGCAGGCGCTGGGTCAACGGCAGCCGTCGCGGCATGGCCTGCGACGCAGACTGCTGGAGGCCGGTCAGGGTGGTCGGCAGTTCCAGCAACGCCAGCGGGTTGCCCTCGGCGTCGGCCATCAGGCGGCGCCGGACCCGCGGCGCCAGCATCGGGAAGCGACAGGTGAGCAGCGCCTCCGACGCGGCTTCGCTGAGCGGACCGACCTCGTGGAGCGGCAGTCCGCCGTAGTCGAAGAAGCTCTCCTCCCCGGTGCGGGCCGCGACCAGCATGCCCGTTCCAGTGCCGAGGAGCCGCCGGGCCACCTGGGCCAGGACGTCCGCGCTGGCCCGGTCCAGCCACTGCGCGTCGTCGAGGACCAGGAGCGTGGCTGGACGTCCGCGACGGTCTGTAAGGAGGGACACCACGGCGTCGGCGACCGCCTCGTGACCGAAATTGCCGTCGAGGCCTGGGCCGGCTGCCGCGCTGGCGGCGAGTGCCGTGCCAGGGGCGAGGCCGAGAGCGGCGGCAAGGGCTGGGGTTTGTGCGGCGTCGGCCCGGATCTGTGGCGACGCCGTCAGCAACTGCCGCAGCGCGCCGTAGCCGGCCTCAGCTCGGTACTGCACCCCCGCCGTCCGAAGCACACGCACCCCCACAGCCTCCGCGCCGTGGGCGACCTGCGTCAGCAGGGCGGTCTTGCCGACTCCAGGGTCTCCGACCACCACCAACGAGCCGCCCCCGCGGGGCACATCGGCCAGAAAGTCGGCGAGCAGTGCGAGGTCGTACTCACGGCCGATCAGTGATGCGTCCATTCTCCAAGTCAATCTTCAATGCGGCCAAGTCACAACGAATCGACAGGCTGGCAATTTCGCGCGAAGCCCTGACAACAACGAGGTCGATACCGGCCCGAGCCGACCTGACGAGGCGTGTGTCGACGGCCAACTGCTTGCCGCAGGCCCGCCCGTGGTCACCGTCGGCAGGCATCATCGGCCGGGCCCTGCGACGCGTGGCGTGCTCTTGGCCGACCTCACGGCAATGGCCACCCGGTTGCTGTACGACCTCGGTGCAGCCAGCGCCGCCACGCCGGGTTCCCTTGCACCCACAGCCGCCTCAGATCTATGACGCTGAAAGGCGGTTCGCACAATTTCCGGACAAGTTCGATCACGCGCGAAACCGCAAGAACCGCGGCTCGCGCGGCGGCCGCCCGCCGAAGTTCGATCCGGTCGGCTACCGCGAGCGCCACGCTGTCGAGTGCGGCATCAACCGCCCCAAAAGGCACCGGGCCGCAGCCACGAGATACGGCAAACTCGCGGTCCGCATACCGCTCGTATCCGCTGCACGGGGGCAGTTGTGCCCGCCGGAAGACTATCCGTTGAAGGTGATGGGGCCCGAGAAGTCTCGTCCCTGTATGAGCCTGTCGACGCGGGCCTCTCCCGACACCGTGTTGTTGACACCGCCCTGATCCGTCTGGTCCACGAGGCCGTACTGCCGTGCCCAGCCTGCGAGTTCGGCGACGAGTGCAGGGTTATGCCGGCATTCCTCGATCACTGTCGCGGCGAATGCCCGAACCCCCTCGTCATCGTGAGCATCAGACGGCTCGTCACCGGCGTCCGTGTTCCGGTGCGTGGTGCGCCGCCACAAGGCGACGAGCGACGCCCAGGCCGTCCGTCCGGCCTCACCGCCCGCGGAGTTTGCCGCTGCCGTGCTGATCGCGGCTGCGATCGCGCTCGCCGAGACTGGATCCATGGCCTCTCCCTGTATCCGCTGACGCCTGCGCCGGGCTGCCAACGATAGCCCGCCGCGCCCGACGGGCGGCAACGCTCACGTATGCGGGTGTAGGACCGGGGCCGCCGACGACGCCGTGCTGACGCGGCGGCCCGGTGCCCGGAACGCGGAGGTGTCGCAGATGCGGCGCCGCTTGAAAGAGCCCCGGACAATTGCGCATCAGACCACACCTGCCTGGACGCGACCTGCCGGATCGCCGGTTTCTCCCACCGTCATCGTGTGACGTCGTCACAGCCGCCGGGCCTGCCGCGGCACATGCTCGGCCGGTGACGGGAGAGGTACGCTACTCGCGCGTCGCCCCGTACATTCGTGTGCCGCCGCCCCTCGCTTGCGTCCGTTTGGACAGTGCGAGGTCTGCGCCACGTCACGGGGCCCGAGCCGTCAGGGGGAAGGGCAGGTGCGTGAGGCGGGGCCGAGGCGCAAACAAGCGCGTGGACAACACCTTCAGCGGTGACGCGCACACCGTGATCCAGGCCGGGTCCATCGACCGAATCACCCTTTACGGGATACCGGTTCACCTGTCCCCGTTATCGGCGGGGGCAGCCGCGCTGCGGTGGATCGCCGTGGGCGTCCTGGTCGGCGGTGGCGTGGCCGTGACCATCACGGGCCTCTCCGGGCCACGCGGCAGCGGTACTGCGTGGCTGGTGATTGTGGGGCTGGCCGCCGTCGCGGCCGGGCACGCGCTGGGCTCGACGACCCGGCAGCGCCGACTGCTCTCGCACGGCCGTCACGACAACGTGCTGCAGAATCGGGTCAAGGCCGTCGTTGAGGGCCTGGCTCGTGAGCAGATGCGGCAGTGGCGGGAGGAGTTGGTGGTACGCCGTGTGCAGGGCAACCTGCTGCTGCCGGTGATGTGCCGGGCCGCGCAGCCCAGTCTGTTCGACCACTGGGCCAACATCCGCGGAGAGGGCGACGATGCCCCGCTGGATCTCGACGGGGACGTGGCTGATCTTGACGAGGTCCTCGCCCGTGTGCCGTCCCGTCGGCTGGTCGTCCTCGGTGCGCCAGGAGCGGGCAAGAGCGTTGCCGCGCTGCGACTGGCGCTGCGGCTGCTGGAACAGCGCGACGCGCGTGGCCGGCTGCCGGTGATCCTGCCCGTCGCGTCCTGGGACGCGCGGAGGTCGGGTCTGTGGCGGTGGGTGGCCGAGCGGCTCACCATCGAGCACCCTGAACTCGCGGTACCCACCGGTGCGGGTACCACGCTGGCAGACGAAGTGGCCCGGCCCGACCGGCTGCTGCTGGTGCTGGACGGATTTGACGAGATCCCCGCACCGCAGCGGGCCGCCGCGCTCACGGCGCTCAACGAAGGAGTCGACGAACAGACCCAGATGGTGCTGACCAGCCGTACAGAGGAGTACCGGCGGGCGGTGCAGGAGGCTGACGTGTTGCGTGCCGCGCCGGCCGTGGAACTGCGCCCACTGTCGGTTCGCGAGGTGGTCGAGTGCCTGCGCACCAGTACACGGCGTACGGCACGGGACGGTTCCGGCCTGTGGTCGCAGGTGATCGTGTCTCTGCAGGACGGAACCGGCGGGCATGCGGAGCGGCTGCGCGCCGTTCTGGCCTCACCGCTGATGCTGGGCCTGGCGCTGTCGGTGTACGCCGTGGCGGACGCGGACCCGGCCGAACTCCTCGACGCGGAAGCTCTTTCCACCCGAGCGCGTATCGAGACCCACCTCATGGGACGGCTCGTACCGGCCGCGTACACCCCGCCGCCGGATGTGGGGCCGCGGCCGCGCTGGCGCGCCAAGGATGCCGAGAGATGGCTTCGCGGCCTTGCGGGGAACGCTGTCCGTGACGGCGCGCCCGGTGGTGAACTCGCCTGGTGGCGGCTGTATCGGCGGCAGACGGCCGCAGCGACGGCCTGCGTCGTCGTGTTCGTCTATGCCGCGACGGTCGCACTCACCGCCGCGCTGCCCCTGCACGGTTCGGTGCGGTGGCTGGGGATCGACTGCCCGTTCTGGGCCGCGCTGGCGCTCGCGGGAGCCCTGCCGCTGGCAGTGGCTCTCACGGACGTCCACCTTGCGGCCCCCACACCGGTGCGGCTGAGCGTCAGGTCGCGTCTGCCCGGGATCGCGGCACGCACCGTGGCGGGCGCGGCCGGGGTCGCCATGGCCTGGTGGTCCAACGTACCGACCCCTCAGCGCCCCTACCCGACGGGCTTCCCGGTGCCCATCGCCGTTGTACTCGCGGTCTTCTTCGTGATCCGGGCGACACCGACGGCCGCCACCGACGTCACTGCGGGCACTCCGCGGGCGCTGCTGCGCGCTGACCGGGCCTCGGCCCTGACGGCCGCTGTCAATCTGGCGGTGTCCGGACCGCGCCGCTGGTGTCTGGAGGCGCTGGTTCTCCTGCCGGTCCCGCTCCTGGTCACGTGGCAGGACCACGCGGGGGCGGGACAGACCGGGCCGGCCGCGTGGGCGGCGGCCAACGGCGGCGCAGTCGTCCTCACCTTCGTCTACGGCCTCACCGCCTCGGCATGGGGCCGCTTCGCCATCGCGCGCGTGCTGCTGGCCTCGACCCGACGGCTGCCGTGGCGGATCCTGGCCTTCCTCGACGACGCCAGGAACCGCGGGGTGCTGCGCCTCTCCGGGGGCGCGTACCGCTTGCGCCACGCCCGGCTGCTCGACTACCTGGCCGGGCCCGGGGCGTCGCCAGGCCCGGCCACGTCCTGGTCCTTTGGACTTCCGGCTCGTTGGCCGGCGCCGCTGTTGGCCGGTGCGGTGCTGGCCGCGGGTGCCGTCAGTCTGGCCGGCACCGTCGGCCATCTGGCGCGCCCGCCAGGGCCCTATCTGCCGACTCCCGCCGCCTGCTCACTGCTGAATGAGCAGGCCCTGACCGGCGCGCTGGGCGCTACCCCGATCCGGGACCTCGACCCGCCCGTGGACGGTGGGATGTTCGACGAGCACGCCACGGGTAGGGGCAACACCTGGTGCAGCTGGCACGCGGACAACGGCTCAAGACTGGGGCTGGCCACGCAGACCGCGGCGTCCACCCCTGCTCTCAGTGCCCCAGATGTCGCGGCCCAGGACTTCGCATGGGCGGTGGACGACCCGGACGGCCACCCGGGCGTCGACCCCGGCGCCCGGCCCTGTGACTGGCGTCACGAGCAGGTCGGCCTGGTGCCGTCCGAGGCGAACGCCGCTCGCTGGGAGAGCCTCCTGCTGCTGTGCGGAAACGTACTTCTCGATGTCGAGTATCGCCCGGCCTCCACGGTCCGCCCGGCCGCCGGCACCTACGCGACGGCACAGCAGCTTCTCAAGATCGCGACAGCGAAGGCACTGCACCCAGTTGGCGGTTGAGGCCCGGCCGGGCCCCGCGTACGGGTGGCCACGCCCGGCTCCCGAAGGCAGGCGGGGGACCCGCCAACGATGAGTGGATATTCCGCTGCCGAGGACGAACTGCGGCGGCTGCTCCAACTCACCGCGGAACTGTTCTGGCTGTGTACACGAGAACGGGTGTCGATTGTCGATGACTCCGGGAGTCACCTCCCGCTCTCCCTTCATGATCAATGTCGATGAGTCCGGGATTCACGGTGCCCTTGTGACAGTTCCTGTCTGCGTTCCGGCCCGAGCATCATTGCGGACAGGATCTGACCTAAAGGCCTCCTATGGTTGCGCCATGACACAGACGCAGAGGATTCTTGTCACCGGCGCCACCGGGACTGTCGGCCGCCAGGTCGTCGCCGAACTGCTCGCCCGCGGCCATGCGGTCCGCGCCCTCACCCGGGATGTCGCCAGTGCCGGCCTCCCGGTCGGCGTCGAGGTCGTCCAGGGCGATCTGACCGAACCCGACACCCTGATTCCGGCCCTGGAGGGCGTCACCGGCCTCCATCTGATCACCTTCGGCGGGCCCTACTTCGCCCCGCTGGAGACCGGCCCGCGGATCCTGGAGCTGGCCCGCGTGGCCGGCGTACGCCGGGTCACCGTGCTGCATGGCGGCGGGCCGTCCCTGCTGGAGGACGCCGTGCGTGCCGATGACGAGGTGGACTGGACCGTGCTCATGCCGGTCGAGTTCATGGCCAACTGCCTGGAGTGGGCGGACGGGATCGTGACCTCGGACGAAGTACGCGAGCCGTTCGTATCCCGGCTGAGTGCCGTGGTTCACGAGGGTGACATCGGCGCCGTCGCCGCGGTCGCGCTCACCGAGGAGGGCCACGGGGGCCAGGAGTACGTGATCACCGGCCCCGAGCTGCTGACCGTCGAGGACAAGGTGGCTACGATCGCTGCCGCCCGCGACCGGGAGATCGCCCTGGTCGAGCTCAGCGAGGAGCAGGCCGTCGCGCGATGGCGAGCGGCGGGCCTCGCGGAGGACGTCATCGGCTTCCTGATCCAGGCGTACGGGAACACCCCGGAGGTGGGCCGTACGGTCGTCGACACCGTCGAGAAGGTCACCGGCCACCCGGCCCGCACATTCGCCCAGTGGGCCGAGGAACACGCGGACGCCTTCGCGGCAACAGCCCCTGCGGTCAGGGCATAGCCCCCCGCCTGGTAAGAGGGGCGGACGCGGAAGGGGCCGCATCACAGGTGACGACCACGTCCGCGTCCGGCCCCGCCCGACGAAGCCGGGTGACTCCCGATCTCGCGAACATCGGTTGTTCGCGCGAGCGTGAGACTCCCGCTCCCCGGGCGGGGCTGGCTGTTCGTCGTCGGAGAACACGGCCGCGACACCGGCCGCGCCGCAGGGTGAACCAGGGCAGTGGGGCTGATCCTTTGGAGTGGACACCCTGACAATGGATCTTCATGGTCCCGGGAGGGATGTCCAGGTGGGACGCAAGTCTCCGTATCCGGAGAAGTTCAGGACAGATGTCGCTTGCGCTCGGCACTGGGATTGCGACCCCCTGGCGTGTTCGCCTCAGGGCTGGACGATCACATCGATCCGTTCATGGCACGGCGCCCGGTCCGGTCCGGCAAGGGAGCGCAGCGCCCACAGACCCACCGCGTCGGCAACGGCCACGATCAGCACCGCCAGCACGAGCGTGACCAACCGCCGGCGCCGGTCCCGGCGCTGCCACTGCGAACGGGCCCGGGCATATGCGTCCGGGGACGGCACCACTGTCGAGGCCAGCGAGTTGAGGGTGTCGCGCAGCCGGGCCTCAGGGTCGTGCCCATTCATCGATGGCTCTCCATGGCACGCGACAGCGCATGCATGCCGCGGAAGATATGCGATTTGACCGCACCCGTACTGATGCCCATCGCCTCGGCTATCTCCCTCTCCTTCAGGTCCATCCAGTACCGCAGCACCAGCGCCTCCCGCTGCCGGGTGGGCAGGCTCTTCAGTGCGCCGACCACCTGCCGCTGGTCCTCGTGCAGCAGCGCGGTCGACTCGGCGGAGGCGACGTGGGACAGCTCCACATCCGCATGGCGCCGCGAGACCTGAAGGCGCCGTATGCGTATCCGCACGAGATTGCACACCACGGAACGAAGGTACGCGGGCGCCGCCTCCGGTGCACGAAGTCGGTACCAGCGGCTGTGCAGTACACAGAACGCCTCCGCGACGACGTCCTCGGCGTCCTGCTCGGCACCCAAGAGTACGGCCAGGCGCACCAGTTGGGCGTGATGGCCATCGAACAGGCGGATCATCGCCGTCTCGCGTTCCACGTCGCGCAGGTCGACGCCGGGTTCGGTTCCGGCCGCAAGGGGCTGCGGCGCACCGGTGGCCCCTGGTCCGGGCGAGAAGCCGGCAGCGCTCTCGTCCGGGCCTCTGTCGACGCTCCCGGAAGTGCTGTCGACCGCCGCCGCAGGACGGCCCGCTCGGTGCCAGAACTTGTCAGTTCTTCTCATGCCCCCACCCCGCCCTTGCGTACGACGGAGGCCGAGTCCAGTGCCCCGGACAGTCCGCGTGGCACGCCCAGCCGATCCAGCAGCGGGCTCGTCAGCGCCACGATCGCGAGATTGACGGCAAGGCCGACCACCCCCGCGTAAACCTGGACTTCCACCGGCCCGAACGAAAGGCGCACCAGGGGGGAGAACCCTTCTTGCTGCACCAGCGCCGTGCCGATGACCGTGCCCAGCAGCCAGCCGGTGAGCAGCGCGATCCGGTGGGGTGTGCGGTGCAGCAGCCCGAGCACGATCGTCGGCAGAATCTGCAGCACCCACACCGTCCCGAGCAGGTGCAGATCGACGGTGGCCCGGTCGGGCAGCCCCAGCACGAACACGAGCGCCCCGACCTTCACGACGAGTGACATCAGCCGGGCCGTCCGGGTCACTTGAGCCGCTGTCGCCGTCGGGTTGACGTACTCCAGGTAGATGTTCCGTGCGAAGAGTGTCGCCGCGCCGATCGACATCACCGCCGCCGGGACGAGCGCCGCCACGACGATCGTGCCCAGCAGTAACCCGGCCGCCCACCCCGGCGCGAGGTCGAGGACGAACAGGGGGATCGCCAGTTCACTGCGACCAGGTGGGGGCTGGACTCCCGACGCAAGCGCCGCGATACCGAACAGTGCGAACAGTGCGAGGATCGCCGCCCAGCCGTGCAGGGTGACGGACGACCTGCGCAGTACGCCATCTGTGCGGGCGGAGAAGGCCACCAGCAGGACGTGCGGGAAGGCGAACAGGGCGAGTGCCGAGCCGACGGCGAGGGAAATGTACGCCGGTGCCAGCGAGGGATCCGGCACGAGCGTGGTGGCACCGTCGGTTGCCGCGAACGCGGCGTCGGCACGAGCGAAAAGGGCCGCCGGTGATCCGAGGCGGGTGAGGACGAGGAAACCGACGGTGAGCGCCGTGCCGACGACCAGCACCGCCTTGACAACCGATACGAGGGTCGGCGCCCGCAGCCCATGCCGACAGGTGGAGGTGGCGAGCACCGCGCACACGGCAGTGAGCGTCGCGTCGCCCACCAGTGCGTCCGGTTGGATGCCCAGCACACCGAGCACGGCCTGCAGGCCGAGCAGTTGCAGGGCGATGTACGGCATCGCCGCGAAGATTCCGGTGAGCGAGACGGCGAGTGCGAGCAACGGCGACCCGTATCGCACTCGCACGAAGTCCGCGACGGTGACGTGCCCGTGGGCCCGCGCCGTCGCTGCCAGGCGGGGCAGGAGAACGAAGGCGATCGCACAGATGATCACTGTGTAGGGAAGGGCGAAGAACCCGATGCCGCCGGATGCGAAGAGCGCAGCCGGTACGGCCGTGAACGTGTACGCGGTGTACACGGTGCCGCCGAGCAGGCACCAGATGAGACCGCCGCCATGTCGGCGGTCGGCAAGGGCCCAGCCCTCGAGGTCCGCCCTGACTCCGGTGGTGCCGCCCGAGGTGAAACGGCCACCTCCCAGCGCGATCGCCGAGGCGACGAGAACGACGACCGCACAAGTGATCACAGGGGCGAGGTTGTTCATGACTCCTCCACGCTTGATATGACCTGATGTCTGGTCGGCGGACCGGTGACCTCCAACCCGGAACGGCAGCGGGGAACGCCGTCGGGTGGAAACCGGCCTTGTCGCGGTAAACCCTCGCGGGCCCATACGCAACTACCTGACGCAGACCCCGTGCCGGGAGGCCGTCGTCAGGCCGGACAGTCATCAGTGCGGAGAGGAACTCGCCCTTGATCACGAGGAGTGAACCACGCATTTCAGTCAAAGAACAGACCGCAGGCGTCGAGACGTTTGCGTCCGAAGTGGCGCGGCCACCTGCGCGGACACGTTCGCGACGGGAAGAAAGGGGGTATCGGCGCGTGTCTGAAGAACGCACTTCGACATCCGGACATGTGATGGGCACTCAGGTGGCCGGTCGCTGCAGCACAACTGGTCGGCCGCCTGTGCCCGGCGGCGGTGTTCGTCGGCGGCGTGATGTTCGCCGGAGCCGTCCAGGGCATGGCGGTCCTGGCTCTTGTAGTGGTCAACGTGTTGACGGCATCGCCCTGGGGTACGTACTCGTGACGATGACGATCTCCATCGCCCTTCTCATGGGCTTCTGCCTGCACTTCCTGAGGTCCGGTCGAGTTGTCGAGACCGGCCTCATGGGTGTCGCCCCTGTGCTGTTCGCGATGGCCGGCGGCGGATGGTGGGTCGAGAGCTCCTCCTGGGCGCAGACGTTCACCTGGGCACCCACCATCCTGTTCCTCTGCCTCGTCGGCTGCGGCTTCGTCGCTTCGGTGCTGCCGGTGCGGATGTTGCCGGCACCGGGCCGTCGCTGTGCTTGGCCGGACAGAAACCGTGCACTATTATCAGTCAACTGGCTGGAACTGGCTGGTAGTTATCGGGGCTGGAGTCGCACGTAATTTTCTGCCCCGGGCGGCTGGGAGCGGGTCGGGCGCGAACATCGCCTGTAACGCAAGGAGATCCTGGAAATCATCCAGCCTGGGTCGAGGGCACCCGCAGCCGGCCCGCAGGTTCCGACGGTTGACGTATCCGAATTTCCAACACCGCTCCCGCGCGCCATATCCGTGGCGCGCCCGCCCCAGCGGAGTTCATGGCCCGCGCCTCGGCGTAGACAGAATCGTCACGCGCGATGAGATCGGGCTAGCAGCGTCGCTCATGTTTATTGCTCGACCGGCAAGAAATGAGTAGATCATGCCAAAATTGCCGACTGGGAACCATCCAGGTAAATTTCCCCGGAATCACGCGGTGGTGATCGGGGGAAGCATCTCCGGTCTTGTAGCCGCACGCGTACTCGCCGACCATTTTGCGACGGTTACCGTTGTCGAACGTGACCGCTTTCCGGAAGCCCCCGTGCCGCGGGCTGGAGTTCCCCAGTCCAGGCATCTCCATGTGCTGTGGCGGCGTGGCCTGCGCGCCCTGGAGCGGTGGTTTCCCGGCCTGGAACGGGAGTTGCGAACGGCGGGAGCTCAAATGGTCGGCTTTCCGTCCGAGGTGGCGTGGCTGCGTGCGACGGGATGGCGCGGCCGATTCGACGTGACGCAACTGCTGACCGCCAGCAGAGGGCTGTTCGACTGGACGATACGAAGACGTCTGGAGGCTGTCCCGGCTGTCCGCATGCTCACCGAGACCGCGGTGACAGGCCTGGTGGCCGACGCACACGGCGGCGTCACGGGAGTGCGCACCCGTGGCCACGGGCCGCAGTCGGACGTGGAAACGCTGGCCGCTGATTTCGTGCTCGACGCGACCGGGCGGAGTTCGGCGGCGCCGAAGTGGCTTGAGGAGTTGGGATACTCGGCGCCGGAAGAAGCCGGAGTGGATGCGATGCTGGGATACGCCAGCCGTTTCTTCAAGACGCCACCCGGATTCGAGGCGAATTGGCGCGGGCTCAACATATCCACCAACCCCCGGGTCAACCTCCGCATGGGCTGGCTGTATCCGCAGGAGGACGGCAACTGGGTTGTCTGCCTCGGAGGAATGAACCGCGACTACCCGCCCACCGATGAGCAGGGTTTCCTGGAATTCGCAGCCAGCCTGCGGAGCCCGGTGCTCTACGAAGCCATCCGGGACGCGGAGCCGGTCACGCCGATCGCGGGATACCGACGCACCGCGAACCACCGCCGTCACTACGAGAAGCTCCGTCGATGGCCGTCGGGATTCGCTGTGGTCGGCGATGCCCTGTGTGCTTTCAATCCGATCTACGCCCAGGGAATGACGGTCGCGGCTCTTTCGGCGCAGACGCTGGACCACTGCCTGCGGAAATTCGACAACCCGTCCCGGCTGAGCCGCGCGGTCCAGCGCGGAGTCGCCAGGAACGTGGCGGGTGCGTGGGCACTGGCCACCAACGAGGACATGCGGTACGGGGGAACAAAAGGGCCGCCGCTGTCCTGGCGCACGAAACGGATCAACCGCTATGTGGCGAAGATCGACGTCGCGGCCAACGTGGATGAGTTCCTGTGCGTCCGGCTGGTGCGCGTGCTGACGATGGAAGCCCCCTTGAAGTCGTTGTTCAGGCCGGACGTCGTGGTCCGGGTGCTGGCGCACCGCCCGAAGCCCCAGCCCCGCGAGGTCGACGGCTTGGTGTGGTCGGACCGCGTCGTCAGCCAGGAGGGGCATCCTTGAGCAACTCATCGGTGGCATTTCTGTTCCCCGGCCAGGGGTCGTACCAGCCAGGATTCATCGGGGAACTCATCGCGCGCTGCCCGGGCGCCGCGGAGCCGTTCGAAACGATCGCACGGGTGGTCCGGGAGGACGGCGGGCCGTCCTTGCTGGACCTGGTGTGCCGCGACCCGGCGCCGACTCTCGCGGAATTGGTCGCCGGCCATCCCGATGCCCTCCAGTACGCGATCTACGGCACGGGTGTCGCCCTCCACGCGGTGCTGGGCGAGGCCGGGATCCGGCCGGACCTGCTCATAGGGCACAGCTTCGGGGAGATCGCGGCTCTGCAGTGCGCGGGGGCCTACTCGGCCGGAGACGGAGCCCGGATCGTAAGGGCACGCAACCAGGTACTCCGTGAGTTCGCTCCACGGTCGGCGGCGATGCTGGCGGTGAACGCACCGGAGGAGCAGGCCGCGCACATCGCGGCCCAGGCAGGACCGAACCTGGTGATCGCGTGCTTCAACTCCTCGCGCCAGCAGGTCCTGTCCGGACCCGGGGAGGAAATCGCCGAAGCCATGGCCGTCGCCGCCGCCCTGGGGGTCGACGCGACGAAGCTGGCGTCTCCCTACGCGTTCCATCATCCCGGACTCACCCCGGCGGTCCGCCCGATGATCGAACTGACCGCGGGTATCCGTCGCAACACGCCCAGGGTGACGGTGTTCTCGCCGATTCTCCGTCGCTGCTACGGGCCGGACGACGACGTGGTCAGCATGCTCGCCGAGGACCTGGTGCATCCCGTGCACTTCACCGCGGCGGTCCGGTTCGCCGGGGAACTGGGTATGTCCCGCTTCTTCGAATGCGGTGCGTCGGTGGCCCTTTCCGCGTTCGTCCGTCATGGGTTGCCCGGTGCGGTCGCACGGCCGCCCCGGTATCGTCCCGGCCGACTCCGAGAGGACCTCGGCCGCATCATCGACGCGCTCAGGCGTGTCCCCGCCGACACGACGGACAGATAGTTGCAAGCCGGGAAGCAGGAGGATCGATCATGCAGTTCAAGCTGTTGGGTCCGCTGAGCGTGAACACCTCCAAAGGGCCCGTGGAGGTGCGAGGCCACCGGATGCGCGTACTCCTGGCCACCCTCTTGCTGAACGCCAACCAGACGACCGCCGCGGGAACCCTGCTGGCCGACTGCTGGAGCCACAGAACGCCGGCGCGCGCCGACAACGCGCTGGAGGCACAGGTGAAAAGGCTCCGGGCGAAGTTGGACGAGTGGGACAGCGACGGTTTCGGGCGGGGCCGCCTCCAAACCCGCTACCGGGGCTACCTCCTGGCGGTCGGTGACCGCGAACTGGACCTCAACCGGTTCCAGGCGCTGCGTGCCGAAGGCCGTGCGCTGTTGGGCCCGGACCCTGCCGCCGCCCGCCGGGCGTTCAGGAACGCGCTCTCCCTCTGGCACGGCAACGCCTTCCAGGACCTGGACTCGTCGACCTGCCAGGCGGCGTCGGTCCGGTTCGAGCTGAGCCGCATAGGCACACGCGAGGACTTGATGCACGCCGAACTGCGGCTCGGCAGGCACCGCTACATCATCGACGAACTCCAGGAACTGGTGGTCCTCCATCCGCTCCAGGAGAGCTTCTACGACCACCTGATGGTCGCCCTGTGCCGGAGTGGCCTCGTGGGCGAGTCCCTCAGCACGTACCGCAAGGCCAGGCGGGTGTTCATGTCGGAACTCGGTCTTGAGCCGCCTCCGCTCCTGCGAAGGCGGATGGAGATGATCCTTCGCAACGACCCGAGCGTTTTCTCCGTTCCCTCCGGGCTGGACGGGGACCGGCCGATGACGACTACTCGGCGTAGTTCGACCGGGCTTGATTCGCTGTGACGGAGATCGACGATCAAGGTCTTCACCCAGGAAGGATGATGTCCATCATGTCCGATGAGCAGTGACCGCTGGTCGGGCCAGGGATCGCCGGGTGGAGGGCCGCGTCTCTTAGCGGCCTGTCCGTCCGCGCCGTGGGCGCTTTGACCAGCCGCTCCATCACGTCCGTGCTGGTCAGCGACAGATCGGCGTACGCCCCGAGGGCGTCGGGGGAATACGCGCACAGTGTGGAGCGCAGCCGCTGGAAAGTGCGGGTGCGCTCCCGGAGCAGGCCATGGAGGGCGCGGGCGACGATCTTGACGACCCGGGCCTGCTCCGTCAAAGGCCCATGGCCAGGCCCCCGGCGACCGGCAGGATCGCCCCGGTGACGTAACCGGCGTTCTCGCCGGCCAGCCAGGTGATGGCGTCCGCGATCTCCTCCGGGCGTCCGGGTCTGCCGACCGCGATGTCGCGCAGCAGGGCTTCCCGGCGCCCGGGCGGGAGCGACGCGGTCATGTCGGTTTCCACGTAGCCGGGCAGCACGACGTTGGCTGTGACGCCGTACGGGCCCACCTCCTTGGCGAGGGCGCGGGCCAGGCCGAGCAACGCGGCTTTCGACGCGGCGTAGTTGACCTGCCCGGCCACGCCCCACAAGCCGCTTACCGAGGAGACCAGGATCACCCGTCCCCAACGGGCCCTGAGCATGCCGCGAACCGCGGTCCTCACCACGAGGTAGGACCCGGTGACATTGGTGTCGAGCACGCGCGTGAACTGCTCGTACGACATCTCCAGCAGCATGGCGTCGTCGGTGATCCCGGCGTTGGACACCAGCACCTCGACCGGACCGTGCTCCTCTTCCACCGCGGCGAAAGCGGACCGCACCTGGTCCGGATCGGTGACATCGCACGGAACCGAGAAGAGGTCCGGGGGCGCCGCCGTGCTCATCCTGGTGACCGCCACGCGATGGCCGAGATCGCGGAAGGCCCGCGCCGTTGCCAGGCCGATTCCCCGGCTGCCGCCGGTGACGAGTACGGATCGGGACGTCATACGGCCGTCCTGCCGCTCGCGTACAACGCAGTGAGCCGCCGCTGCGTTTCCGGGGCGCTCACGGTGGCGCGATGGTCGTCCAGTTCACGGCCGAGGGCCACATCGGTGTCCGCGATGAGCGGGCCGGCGAGTTGCCGCTTGAATCTGATGAGCGCGTCGCGCGGCGCCCGCGCGACGCGCTCGGCTGCCTTGCGCGCCCGGTCGTTGACCCGGTCGCAGCCGACCACGGTGAGACCACAGCCCCGACGTGCCAGTTCACGGCCGGTGTAGGGACGCCCGCTCAGCAGCATTTCGGGGCCCAGCACGCCGCCGAGACGCAGCGGCAGCAGGTGCGTAGAGCCGCCGCACGGAGTGAGGCCGTAGTCGAGGAAGTTGGCGCTGAGCTTCGTCGTCTCTCCGACCACCACGATGTCCGCGTAGAGCGCGAACAGCAGGCCGCCGCCCAGGGCGTTGCCCCGCACCGCCGCCACCACCGGGAGCGGGAAGCGCACCGGCGCCCGCATGAACGCGTCCAGCTCCGGGGACCAGCCGCCCGCCATGAGTTCGGCACGTTCGGCACCGGCGCAGAACACCTCCTCGCTGCCCTCGATCACCACCGCACGGACGCCGGTGTCGGCTTCGGCGGCGGCCAGCGCGGCCGCGAGACCACTGCGCAGGGCGGGGGTGATCCGGTTGCGGTGCGTGTGGTCGTCCAACCGGATGACGGCGACCGGACCGGCGACCGACAGGCGGACGACCGGCGTGGTGTTCGTGTTCATGGCAGCAGCCCTTCCCGGTGGAAAGCGGCGAGCCGGGCCCGCGTCGCCGGGGCGGCGAACCGGTCGCGGAGCAGCGCGGTGGCCTGCTCCGCGCTGCCCCGCAGCGGATGCAGCGCGGTGTGGTACCGCTTGAGGTCGGCGACGGCGTCGTCTGTGGAGCGCCTGAGATCGCGGCGCAGTACGCGCAGGCCGTGGTCGAGGTCGGCCACCGCGGTGTCGGCCAGTCCGATCCCGACGGCGGCGTCCGCGTCGAGTGTGCGGGCGGTCAGCGCCAGGTGGAAGGAGCGCTGGGCGCCGACCCGACGCGCGATGAACGGGAGGATGACGGCCGGCAGCAGCCCCAGGGTGACTTCGCCGAGGCGGAAGGACGCGCCGGGGCCGGCCAGCACGATGTCACACGCCGCGGCCAGCCCCACCCCGCCGCCCTCCGCCGCACCGCCCACCAGGGCCACCGTGGCCACCGTCGACCGGGTCAGCCGCTCCAGGAGAGTCCACAGCGGGTTGTCCGGTGCCTCCATCCACGACGGCATCCGCGGGCCCTCGATGCCCATGCCCCGGCAGAACGACGGGCCGGCCGAGGACAGCACGAGCAGCCGGCACCCCGGGGCGCTCTCGGCGGCGCCGATCGCGTCCGCGAGCTGTCGCACCATGTCGCCGCAGAGCGTCGGACGGGTCAGCACCGCGTGGACGACGTCCCCCCGCCGGTCCACCTCCACCGGTTCGCCCACGACTCAGTCCTCCATCCAGACGTACTCGCGCCGGTAGTCGCTCACGCCGGACAGAGCCAGGAACGGCCCGTCGAAGGAGCGGCCCGCGACCATTTCCCTGAGCGACGGCAGATCGGCTCGGTACTCCCGCACACCGCCTTCGAGCGCCCCGCCGACATCCAGCAGCTCGTCGCACGCGGCCATGTCCAGGGTCCGCCGCGCCCGCAGCGCCGACTCGGTGCCCGGTGTGTGGTCCCGCGCCCCTGGCCACAGGTCGACCGCGCAGAATTGCGACGAGCAGCCGGAGCCGTAGGAGAACATGCCCACCGTGGCACCGCTGTACGGATCGGCCTGGTCGATGACGCTGGTCAACGCGAGCAGCGTGGTCGCGGCATAGATGTTGCCGACCTGCGCCGGGTAACGCAGCGCGGGTGCGACCCGGCGGGTGAAATCGGCGTCCACGGCGGCCGGTGTGCACCTCTGCGTTCCCCGCATCAGCGCGCGGTGCGTCCCGCGGACCATGCCGGGGAACGGGGTGTGCATCGCCAGATAGTCGAACCCGTGGAAGGCGCTCGGATCCTCGGTGACCTCGCAGTAGTCGGCCAGGGCGCCCCTCGCGCATTCGATGTAGCACGTCATCGACTCGTCGACGTCCCACAGATAGACCTCGGGTTTCGGCCGCAGGAAGTCCGCCACGTCGAAACTGTGCGCCCCGGCGAGCGGACGCAGCGAGGCGACGGCGGGCTCGTCCCCGAGCAGCACCGCGACCGCGCCGGCTCCCTGGCTGGGTTCGATGTAGTCGCCGCGCAGCACCCAGGGCACGTCGGCGGCGATCACCAGGGCCCGCGCACCCGGGCCGTGCTCGGTGCGCAGCGCGGAAGCGGCCATCCGTACGGCCGAGACGCCGCTGTCGCACGCCTGCTTGATCTCCATCAGGCGGCACCGCCGCCCCAGACCGAGTCTGCCGTGGACCCAGGCCGCCACCGACTTCGAGTAGTCGACCCCCGACTCAGTGGCGACCAGCAGGATCTCCACCGAGTCGCGTACCCGCGGGCCCAGCCGGTCCAGGAGCGGAGCGGCCGCGTTGACCGCGTAGGTGACCGCGTCCTCACAGGGCAGCGCGACCGTCTTCGCATCCATCATCAGGTTGTCCATGCGACGGTCGTCCAGGCCACGCGCGGCGAACACATCCCTCGCCGACACAGCCGCCAGCCCGGTGTAGGTTCCGATCGACTCGATCCCCACGTCTCTCATCAGTTCTCCGTCCTGTGTCAGGACTTCAGCAGCACGGAAGCGCTGATACCGCCGAAGGCGAAGCTGTTGCTGAGTGCCAGGTGTGCCCGGACCGGCTCACCCGCGCGTCCGGCGAAGGCGAGCGGAACCTCCAGCGGGTTTTGCAGCAGGGGGTTGCCGTGGACGAATCCATGGCGCATCTGCAGCACCACGCCGACGAATTCCAGCAGCCCTGCGCAGGTCAGGCCGTGACCGATCAGCGCCTTCGTGGAGTTGACCACGGGCCCCCGTTCCCCGAAGACAGCCACCAGAGCCTCCGCCTCGACCTGGTCACCGAGCACCGAGCCGGTCGCGTGCGCGTTGACCAGGTCCACCTCGTCGGGCTGGACACCGCCCATGGCCAGCGCCTTGCGCATGGCGTGCATCTGCCCGTGCGCGTCGGGTTCCGCTCCGCGCCGGCCGTCCAGCCGGCTCCCGTAGCCGATGACCTCGGCCAGGGCCCGTCCGCCTGCAGTCCGGGAGGTTTCGAGCAGCACCGCCGCCGCGCCCTGCCCGTAGACGAATCCCCGGCGGGTCTTGTCGAAAGGGCGACACAGCCCGGACACCGGTTCACCTTCGGCGGGAACGGCCATGGCCCCGCTGAGCGAGAAGGCGGCGATCTCCAGCGGGGACAGCTCACACACCGGGCCGACGACAAGGCAGCGGTCGGCGAGTCCCGCCTTCAGCAGGCGCGCCGCCTGGATGATCGCGACGGTGCCGCTCGCTGATGCGGCGCCCACCGCCCATCCCTCGCCCTGGATGCCGGTGGCCTGACTGACCGTGCCGACGACGTCGGTGTCGAGATGGTCGAGGATGTGTCCGGCGCGGACCCGGCCCTTGCCGTTCTCGAACCTCGCCTGGGCCTCGGCCTGGTAGGCGAGGGCGAGGTTGTTCCCCGCGACGAGCAGCGCGGCGTCCGCCAGGTCGCTTTCGTCCGTCCCGGCGGCCCGGAGCGCCGCCACGGCCACACAGGCCGCGCTCCGGGCGGGCAAGGTGCCACCTCCCGCGGCTCGCAGGAGTCGCGTTGCGGCCTCCTGGTCGTCGGGTAGATGGCGCGCCGCCCATTCCCGGACGGAGAACCCGGACAGGCGGCCCACGGACCGCGGCTCACCTGCGCGCAACACGGCGGTGTAGGCGGCGAGGTCCTCGACGACGCCGGTGAGCACAGCCATTGCGGTGACGGCCACGCCGTCGGTCATGTCCGCGACTCGCAGCTTCTGTACAGGATCGCCGTGAGACCCGCCATGTCGGGGGCACCCGCGAGATCGCGGACCGACACCTCGGTGGCCAGGGCCTCCTTGACGTCGAGCAGGATGTCGAGTCGGTCCAGAGAGTTGGCGCCGAGGCCCTGCAAAGTGGACTGCGGCGAAAGGCTGGCGCGGTCGACTTCGGGCAGCGCGCGGATCACGGCGTCGCACAACGTGCGGAAGACCTCGTCCTCGGTCACTGTGGATCACCCGCTTCCGGCAGCGCGCCGGAGGCCCGGCCCGCGAGGTACTGAGTGAGTTCGGTGACGGTCGGATAGCTGTAGAGGACCCGCACCTTCTCGTGCAGGCCGTACTCGCGGTTCACCTCGGCCAGCAGCTCCACCCCGAGCACCGAGTCCAGGCCGATCTCGGTGAACGGCCTGTCGTCGTCGATCTCGTGGGGCTCGCAGTACAGGATCTCCTGAAGCTGGTCGCGTACCAGGGCGCGTATTCGGGCGGTGTCGGCGGCGCTGTTTTCGGCGACGGACATCAACTGACCTCCTGATCGAGAGGGTGGGCGGGGCTGAACCAGTGGGGTTTGCGGTCGAACGGATAGCCGGGCAGCGGTATCCGCCGTGGGGGAGGGGACGGCCACAGCGGCGTCCAGTCGATCGGCGAACCGGCCAGCCACGCGCGGAGCGTTTCGGCGTGGGGTACGCCGGCGGGGATCGGGTCGGTCGCGGCGTCGGCGCTTTCCGCGAGCGCGTGCAGACGTTCACGGAGGCCGGCCGCGTCCTCGGCGAGGACCAGGGCCCGCACCGGCAGATGCGCCCGTCCGCTCTGCATGGTCCACGCCACTGCGTCGAGACGGGGAGGGGCGCCTCCCGCCAACGCGTCGTGGAGTCTGAGAGCGACCGAGCGCAGCTGTTTCGCGGTCGGCGCGGACAGGGGTACCGCGTACGGTCCACCGGCCAAGGGCCGTGTGCAGGTCGACGCCTGTTCGAGCATCGCCTCTTCGAGAATGGCGTGTGCGTTGGAGCCGCCGAGCCCGAACGAGCTCACCGCGACGCGCCTCGGCTCGCCGCCGGAGGACGGCCAGGGAACGTCGCGGTCGGCGACCGCGATCGGCGTGCCGTCCAGCGGGAGGCCGGAATTCACCGTGCTCAGGCCGGGAATGCCGATGATCCGCTCCTCGCGCAGCGTCAGCACGGCCTTCACCAGTCCGATGAGCCCCGCCGCCGCTTCCAGGTGCCCGACGTTGCCTTTCGCCGAGCCGATCCAGATGTGTCCGTCGGGCCCTGCCATCCGCTCGGGCATGCCGTCGGCGGCGAGCGCGTCCCGCAGGCCGCGGACCTCCACCGGATCACCGGTGCTGGTACCGGGGCCGTGCGCCTCCAGATACCCGATGCTCGACGGTTCGATGCCGGAGCGGGCGATCGCGTCACGGATCAGGCGTGTGTGCGAGGCGGCGTCAGGCGCGGTGAGTCCTCCGCCCCTGCCGTCGTGGTTCATCGACACGCCGCGCACGACGGCCAGGACCGGATCACCCGCGTCGACCGCGTCGGAAAGCCGCTTGAGGACCAGACAGGCGCCGCCCTCGCCGCGGATGTATCCGTCCGCGTCCTGACCGAACGGCACGGAACTTCCCGACCGCGACAGCAGACCCGACCGGTAACCGGTCGCGGAGATGAATCCCGAGCACAGCACGTTCACCGCCCCGACCAGCGCCATCGGGAAGTCTCCGTGCTGGATACCGCGCACCGCCGACGCGAAAGCGGTGAGGCCGGCCGAGCACGCGGTGTCGAGACTCATGCTCGGACCGGTCAGCCCGTATTGGTAGGAGATGCGATTGGCCAGGAACGTCGGCAGCGTCCCGATCGCCGCGACACCGTCGAGCAGACCGGCCTGGAGCATCCGGTCCCGGTACTCCGAGACCCAGGTCGCGGCGAACACCGCGACCTCCTGTCCGGCAAGGCTTTCCGGGGATATTCCGGCGTCCTCCAGCGCGTGCCAGCTCAGCTCCAGCATGATCCGCTGCTGGGGGTCCATCCACGCGGCCATCCGTCGGGACAGCCCGAAGAACGTCGCGTCGAAGCCTGCCGGATCGTCGAGGACCGCGGCGTACGGCTGCCGGATCTCCGGCGCTCCCTCCGCCAGCCCCGCCAGCCTTGAGACCGGCACCGGGCCGATCGCCCGATCGCCCTTGAGGAGGTTGTTCCACCACTGCCGCCAGTCGTCCGCGCCGGCCACCCGGCACGCCATCCCGACAATCGCCACCGCATCGCTCATCCGGTCCATGGACACCTCCGATTGGGTGCGGACCCACCGCTTTCGGGAACCAACGTCGCAGTGCGCGCTGACGAAGCCCTGACGTTTGCCAGGCGTCCGCCTGACTCCGGGCCGAGCCGCACCCGCGAAGCGCTTACAACGGTGGTGTGCGGTTCCCCCGCCGTCCCAAGACGCCGCTACGAGAGGCCCCCTGATGGTTGAGCCCCCGTTGTGCATCGGCGCCCGCTTCTCGGCGCCCCGTCACATCAGTCACGAGCAGGTCGCGGCATTCGCCGACCTCGTCGACGACCACGCGGAGCACCACGACCCGACGCCCGGGCAACCCGTCGTGGTGCACGGCCTCCTGCTCGCGTCGCTGCCATTCGCGCTCACCGCCCGATTCGGCTACGTGGGGAGCAAGGTGGTGCTGGAATCGTCCACTCCCGCGTTCGCCGGCACCACGGTGACCACACATGTCGAGGTCAGTGACGTCACCCCCGCGTCCCGGCTCGGCTGGCGGGTGCGGCTCACCTTCCACGTCGAGGACCCGCGCGGACGGGTGGTGCTCAGCGGGACGAGCGACGGCCTGGTTCCGCTCGGGCAGGAGGCCCTCGGTGCGTGAGTTCGTCGGTCTGGAGGTCGAAGGCCGGGTCGGCACCATTCAGTTGCGGCACCGGCCGAAGAACATCCTCAACCGGCAGGTCCTGGAGGAGATCCGGGCCACCGCGCTGGAGGCCGCGGCCCGCGACGACGTGCGCGCCGTGGTGGTCCACGGAGGCCGCGTCCGCTACGGCAAGGAGCGGGTCTTCAGCCTCGGGGCGGACGTCGCCGAACTGGCGGAACTTTCCTTCGCCGACATGGCGGCCATCGCGCCGTCGCTGTCTGCGGCGCTGTCAGCGGTCGCGGACATCCCGAAGCCGACCGTGGCGGCGATAACCGGCTACGCACTGGGCGGCGGCCTCGAACTCGCACTGTGCTGCGACCACAGGATCGCCGGGACGGGCAGCGTGCTCGGTCTGCCCGAAATCCTGCTCGGCGTGATCCCCGGCGCCGGCGGTACGCAGCGGCTGGCACGCCTGGTCGGCCCCGCCGTCGCCAAGGACCTCGTCTACACCGGACGGATGCTCGATGCCGATGAGGCGTTGGCGCTGGGCATCGTCGGCCAGGTGACGCCCATGGAAGACGTCTACCCCGCGGCTGTGGAGTGGGCGCGGCGCTTCGTGGACGGGCCTTCCACCGCCCTTGCCGCGGCCAAGGCGGCGATCGACGGCGGCCTGCAAGGGGACCTCGCCACCGGACTCAGGATGGAAAGCCACCTGTTCGCCTCACTGTTCGCGACCGCGGACCAGAAAGCCGGGATGCGCGCATATCTCCGGTACGGCCCCGGAAAAGCTTCCTTCACCGGAAAATGACCCACTGGAAGATATGCCCTGCACCCCCGAGGCGCTTCCAGACGGAAACTATCGACGAAGGCGGTCCGCTCGATGACAAGAATCCCCCTTCCGGACGAGAAGGAATTCACTCCGGAGATCTGGGCGGCTATGGATCTCATGCCGTCGCGGCTCAATCTGGTCGACATGATGGCGCACTCCCCGGAGCTCGTGTACCCGGCCGTGCACCTGGGCATGACCATATTGAAACGCCTGCGGCTCACCCCGGCGCGCCGCGAAATCCTGGTCCTGCTCGTCGGCGCCTACGTGAAATGCTCGTACTCCCAGACGCAGCACATCCCCATGGCGCGTGCGGCCGGACTCTCGGACGCGCAGATCACGGCGATCACCGAAGAACCACGTGACCCGTCCGCCTTCGCGGACCCCGAGCGGGTGCTCCTCGAAGCCGGGGAAGAACTTCTGCGCACCACGAACCTGTCCGCGGGGACGGTGACCGGGTTGCTGGAGCACTACAGCTACCAGGAAATCGTCGAGATGTTCTTCGTGGTCGGGCACTTCCGCACGCTGACCGGCATGCTCAACGGCCTCGACATCGACATCGATCCGGCCGGGGACAAGTTCGCCGCCGTCTCCTCCACCCCCGCGTATCCGCTGTCCCATCGGCAGACGGCGGATGGAGGCTGAGGTGGGCGACGAGGTCAGGCACCGTGTCCTGGAGATCAACGGGATCAAGCTCCACCTCGCGGAACAGGGCGAGGGGCCGCTGGTACTCCTCCTGCACGGATTCCCCGAGTGCTGGTACTCCTGGCGGCACCAGTTCGCCCCGCTCGCCGCGGCGGGCTATCGCGTGGTCGCTCCCGACCAACGCGGCTACGCGCGCAGCGAACAACCCCAAGCGGTCGAGGACTACACGATCCTGCACCTGGCAGGCGACGTCGTCGGCCTCATCCAGGCGCTCGGCGCGGACCGGGCCGTCGTCGTCGGCCACGACTGGGGCGCACCCGTGGCCTGGGCGACCGCCCAACTGCGGCCGGACCTGGTCAGGGGGGTCGCCGGACTCAGCGTGCCACCCGTACCGAGGGGAGGGCACTCGCCGCTGACGGTACGTCGCAGGTCGCTGGGCGAGAGCTTCTACCAGGTGTACTTCCAGCAAGCCGGCGCGGCCGACCGGGAGTTCACCGCGGACCCCGCGGCGACCTTCCGGACCCTGCTCTACTCGGCCTCCGCCGACAGCCCGCTGACGAGCCCGCCCCGTCCCTGGGCAGTCTCGGAGGCCGGGACGCTGCTGGACACCATGCAGAACCCGGCCGTGCTACCCGACTGGCTGAGCGAAGAGGACATCCGCGTCTTCGTGCGGGAGTACTCGGCCCACGGTGACAGGGCGTTCACCGGCGGCCTGAACTACTACCGCAACCTCGACCGGAACTGGGAGCTCACGGCGGCGTTCTCCGGCGTCGGTATCAACGCGCCGGCCCTGTTCGTCACCGGCGACCGCGACCTGGTGACCGCCTTCCCCGGCGTGGACGACCTCCTGACCCGCCTGGAGCTCGCGCTGCCCCGGCTGTGGCGCAGCGTCGTCCTGCCCGACTGCGGCCACTGGACCCAGCAGGAGCGCCCCGAGGAGGTCAACGCGGCTCTGTTGGAATTCCTGGCGAGTATCTGATCCATACGGCCCGAAAGGAAGAAGAGAAAAGAATGTCCACTCCCGAAGAACGCAACCTCGCGGCTGTCGGTATCTGGCTGGAGCTGTACAACACCGACGTGCATCGCATGATCGACGAGTCCTACGCCGAGGATTTCCGGGTCATCGTGCCGGGAATCCTCGAGCTCGACGACAAGGAGACGTTCCACAGCTTCGAACAGAAAGTCCTCGACGCGGCCCCCGACCGGCGCTGCCACATCGACAGGTACATCACCACCGGTGAGACGGTCGTGGTCCAGGCTTCGCTCTCCGGTACCGATCGGGACACCGGCAAGGAATGGATAACCTACTGGTGCGCGATCCTCGAATTCCGTGACGGTCTGATCGTCACCGACTACACGTATCTCGATCCCACCACCTGGCCGACTGTCGCATGAGCCGGCCGGGCCGCCGCTGTGGGTGCGGCGCGCCTTGACCGGGAGCCTCCGAGGACGCCCCCGCCTTCAGGCGGGGGAGGAATCGGACTCCTGCGGAGCAGGGCAGGGACAGCCGGATCGCCGTCAGGGCGGTCCGGTGTCCACCCTCGTGACCGGGTGGGGCGGCCTACGGCGATCAAGGGCTCTCAAGTGTCAGTCCCCCATGGCGGTCCGAGCCGTAAACCGCCACGCACGCCCGAAGGCGCCGCGTCAGCGGCGTCCGGCCGCCAGGCCGGGCGGGAATCCCCCCGTCAGGCGGGGGAGCCTTCAACAGGACAGATCGTCCAGCAGCAGCGGCAGCGGTACCTCCCGCTGCTCGTCGGCCAGTGACTGCTCTGCCCAGATGACCTTGCCCCGGGGCGTGTACCTCGTGCCCCAGCGCTGGGCGAACTGGGCGACGAGGAACAGACCGCGCCCGCCCTCGTCCGTCATGGCCGCCCGGCGCAGGTGCGGGGAGGTGCTACTGCCGTCGGAGACCTCGCAGATCAGGGCCCGGTCGTACAGCAGCCGCACCCGGACCGGCTCGGCACCGTAACGGATGGCGTTGGTGATCAGCTCGCTGAGGATCAGTTCGGTGGTGAAACCGACCTCGTCCAGCCCCCACTCCTCCAACTGCCGGGTACACGCCGCCCGGACGGGGGCCACGGCAGCAGGATCGAGCGGCACCTCCCAGTCGGCGACCCGCGCAGGATCCAGCAGACGGGTACGGGCCACCAGCAACGCGATGTCATCGCTGCGGTGTGCCGGCAGCATGGTGCCGAACACCGCCTGGCAGATCTCCTCAGGGGAGGTGCCCGCCGCCTCGGCCAGGGCTGTGCGCAGAAGATCCAGGCCGGTGTCGATATCCCGGTCGCGGCTTTCGATCAGCCCGTCGGTGTAGAGCACGAGCCGGCTTCCTTCGGCCAGCCGCAGCTCGGAGGTCTCGAAGGGCAGACCACCCAGGCCCAGGGGTGGCGAAGCGGGCACGTCGGGAAACGCCACGCTGCCGTCGGGGTGGACGAGGGCAGGTCCGGGGTGGCCGGCCCGAGCCAGCGTGCAGTGGCCGGAGACCGGGTCGTAGACGGCGTACAGGCAAGTGGCTCCGGTGACGGATGCACCCTCACCCTCACTCTCGGCTGCATGGTCGAGGTCGGTCCGGGTGACCAGATCGTCCAGGTGCGCCAGGAGCTCGTCGGGGGACAGGTCCAGGGCGGAGAAGTTGTGCACCGCGGTGCGCAGCCGTCCCATGGTGGCGGCGGCGTGCAGCCCGTGCCCGACGACGTCCCCGACCACCAGAGCCACCCGGGCTCCGGACAGCGGAATGACGTCGAACCAGTCGCCGCCGACCCCGGCCTGGGCGGGCAGATACCGGTGCGCCACCTCCACCGCATCCTGCTCGGGCAGACCGCGGGGCAGCAGGCTGCGCTGCAGGGTGACGGCCATGGCGTGCTCACGGGTGTAACGGCGGGAGTTGTCGATGCACACCGCCGCGCGGGCGACCAGTTCCTCGGCGACGGCCAGATCGTCCCCCTCGAACGGCTCGGGATGCTCTGACCGCCAGAAAGTGGCCAGGCCCAGGGTGACGCCGCGGGCGTGCAGCGGAACGGTGATGAGACTGCGGATCCCGTGGTCGAGGAGGCGCCGGAGCAGTTCCGGCTCCTGCGCCTGCCACCTGGGGCAGTTACGCAGGTCAGGCTCGAGGACCCCCGCCCCCGTCTCGAGGGCCAGGGCGTGCGGTGTGGACCCGGGATAACGGACCAGCTCGCCCAGCGCGAAGACCGGCTCGTCCTGATGCGCTCCGCTGACGGCCGTACGGCGCAGCTCCAGCTCGCCGCTCACCGGTTCGTCACCTCGCAGAACGGGCTCTGCCAGATCGACGGTGACCGTGTCGGCGAAGCGCGGCGCCGCCACTTCCGTCAGTTCCGCCGCAGTCCTTGTCACGTCCAGAGTGGTACCGATCCGTATGCTGGCGTCGTACAGCAGCTTCAGGTACTTCTGTGCCACCTCGGCCTTGCCGGCGAGCGCGCGCAGCTCGGTGGTATCGCGAAGCGTCGCGACGCGGCCGGTCCAGCCTCCATGCGGTGCCGTGGGCCGCGTACTGACAGCCAGCAGGCGATCCGCGGCCGGGCGGACCTCGTCGCTGACCAGGCGATCCGAGGCCAGCAGTTCGGCGGTGCTCGGGTCCAGGCCCAGCTCCGTGACGTGGCGTCCCTCCGCGTCCGCGGGCAGCTCGAGCAGGCGACGGGCCTCGTCGTTCGCCAGCAGAAGTCGCCCGTCGCCCCCGATGATGACCACGCCCTCCCGGATGGCGTGGAGAACCGCGTCATTGTGCTCGTACATGCGCGTCATCTCGGCAGGACCCAGACCATGGGTCTGCCGCCGAAGCCGCCTGCTCACCAGCGCCGCTCCACCCGCGGACAGAGCCAGCGCAACGCCCGCAGAACCGAGCAAGGCGGGCAGCTGGCGCTCCACCACGGCGTTCACTTTCTGGACCGTGATCGCGACCGAAACCCCGCCGAGGAAGGATCCATCGGTGTCGGTGACGGGGGTTACCGAGAGGACGGAAGGACCCTGAGTCGCCGTGAAGCTCGCCGTCAGGCTCCTTCCGGCCAACTCCGCCCTCACAAACCCTGCAGGGCCGATGATGTGCTTCCCTATGAGGCGCGGGTCGGGGTGGGTGTAGCGGATTCCCTTCGCGTTGTACACCACGACGGCGTCCACACCGGACTTCTTACGAACGTTTTCCGCAATCGGCTGGAGCACCGCGGTCGGATCATGACTCTTCAGCGCGGCCACCATCCCCGGGGAGCGCGCGAACGACACGGCCACCGCGAGCGACCGGTGCCGAGCGTCGGCGATGCTTTGACTCTGGGCCTGGAGCACCAGCGTCACCACTGCTGCCGTGATCAGCAGCACCACGAGCACTACCTGCAGGACCAGGACCTGACCCGCGACACTGCGCGAACGCAGCAGGGAGCGAAGACGCCTCCCCGCAGACCGATGAGGGACGTCGAGCCGGTTCCGAGCACCTTTCCCGACCTCACGCCCTGATCGACTGAAAAATCGATCCATATCAGTATTCTGCGCCTCTGTCCGACGGCCCTTTTTCCTGTCGGCACCTGAGCACGTGGGACCTGGGACACGCGCAGAGCGACTGTTCGGTAGCGCGGGATGGGGAGCCACCTCGCCGGGGCGCCCGGTGGGTGTTGCGGTCAGGACTGGGCGGGCAGGATGCGCGCGATGAACAGGGCGACGTCGTCATGGCCGCCGGGATCCCGCAGGGCGTGCAGAAGCCGGTCACAGGTTTCTCCCACCGGGCGGCGCTCGGAACCGGCCAGCAGGCCGAGGAGGACGTCGAGGCGCTCGTCGATGGAATGGTGACGCGTTTCGACCAGGCCGTCCGTGTAGAGGACCAGATCATCGCCGGGACCGAGTTCGAACGTGCTGCTGTGGAAGGTGACGCCGCCGACACCCAGCGGCGCGCCGGGGCACAGGTCGAGTAGCTCGGGAGGTCGGCCGGTGTGGACCAGGACGGGGGGCATGTGCCCGGCATTGGCGATGTGGCACTCGGCGCGGTGGGGGTCGTATACGGCGTAGAGGCAGGTGGCGATGTAGTGCTCCAGGCCGCCGGTGATCCTGTCCAGGTGCTGGAGCACCTGGGCGGGGTCGAAGTCGAGTTCGGCCAGGGTGCAGGTGGCGGTGCGCAGTCGGCCCATGGTGGCGGCGGCGTCGATACCGCTGCCCATCACGTCCCCCACGACCAGGGCGGTCTTGTCGCCGCTCAGGGGGATGATGTCGAACCAGTCTCCGCCGACTTCGCTGGTGGCCTGGGCGGGCTGGTAGCGGGAGGCGATCTCCAGGCCCGTCAGGTGCGGTGGATGTTCCGGCAGCAGGCTGCGCTGGAGAGTGACCGCGGTGTTGCGCACGCTCTGGTACCAGCGGGCGTTGTCGATGCTCACCGCGGCACGGCCGGCCAGCTCGCCGGCCAGTACGGCGTCGTCCTGCTCGAAGGGCAGGGGGTTGCGGGCGCGTTTGAGGTCCAGGACGCCGAGCACTGTTCCGTGGGCGCAGAGCGGAACCGCCAGGTAGGAGTGGACGCCGGCACGGGCCATGAGCGTGGCGTCCTTGGGATCGCGGGCGATGCGGGGCAGATCCTGCTCGTCCACGTGCGGCACCAGGACCGGCCTGCCGGTGTGGACGCACTGGGTGACCAGCCGGTCTGCGGCGTAGGTGGCCAGGTCGCCCACCTGGTCGGCGGCTTGGGTGGCTTCGGTGGGATAGGCGGTGGCCAGGGCAAGGGCGCGGAAGAGCTCCGGGCCGCTGCCCAGCCCGGCGGTGCGGTAGCAGGACAGGGCGGTGTCAAGGACGTCCACGGCCGCGATGTCGGCGAGCTCGGGCACGGCGACCCGGGCCAGCTCGCGTGCGGTCTGGTCCACGTCCAGCACGGTGCCGATGAGAGCCGAGGCGTCGGCGATCAGGGTGAGGCGCCGTCGGGCCCGGGCGGCTTCCGTCTCCACGCGGTGCCGCTCGGTGACGTCCGCGATCGAGGCAGCCACTCCCCGCACCCGGCCGACGGGGTCCTCCAGCCGGTAGAGGGAGACCGACCAGGCAGAGTCGTGATCCGGATCGGCCCAGGTGCGGCCGACGACGTACTGGTCCAGGAGCGGGACTCCCGTCTCCAGCACCCGCCGCTGCGCGGACGCGATGGCGCTGGTCTCCACCCGCGGCAGGATCTCTGAGACGTGGCGGCCGACATGCTCCTCCACCGACAGGCCGTTGATGCGCTCCAGTGCCGGATTGACGGCCAGGTACCGCAGATCTGTGTCCATGACAGCCAGCCCGACCGGGGACTGTGAGACCAGCCTTCCGGACAGATCATTCAGCAGCTTGAGGGCTCGGGACGCCCTGGAAGCATCACCCTCGGCCCGGAAGGATTCGAATGTGCTCATCCCGGCCATCCCCTCTCGCCACCGTCACGCCCACAGCGTCCGGCGGTGTGCTGGGCCCCGAGTCCCTGGTTCCTGCGCAGCTTCCATGATGTCCACGAGGCAGCCGGTCACGCATCCCCCCTTCCGGTCCCCGAACGATCGCGCCTTCTCGGCCTTGATCATGCACATCCCGACGGTTCGATCGAGGGCGACCCAGCCGTTCAAGATCGCGCGCTCTGCCTTCCGGCCCATACAGGACGGGCAGTAAACACCACTTGATCACCGATGCCACCGCAGGAGGACGGAGAAGCAGGTCGAGGGCGATCCGCTGCGGCGCCGTCGGCAGACGCTTCCTTTTGATCGACGCTTGTCATGCCATCAACCGTGCCCGGGCAGCCGACGACCCGAAACCGTCTGGTCGCGCCCGGCGATGCTCGGGCCTGTATGCCGCACGTGCGGCATACGGGCGTTGTCCTGACCAGGTGGTGTTCAGTCGAGCAGGGTGGTGCCGATGCCGGAGCCGGCTGCGATGCCGTAGTCCTTGGGGCCGAAGATGCTGACGCTGCCGGTGCTCAGGCCGCTGCTCGTGCCGGGCAGGTGCCAGACGGCGCCGCTGCCCTGGTTGTTGTAGGGGTTTTCGTAGGGGGCGGCGACCGCGAGGTCTGCCTTGCCGTCGCGGTTGAAGTCGGCGAGGCGGACCTGGGAGCCGAACACGTCGTTGTTCTCGGCGCTGCCGGGCACGCCCGGGCTGTCCTGCGAGTAGCGTGCCGAGCCGGTGGTGGTCAGCCCGCCGGCGCCTGCGCGCAGCACCAGCACGTCACCGGCCCTGGTGGCCCGGCCGAGGGACTCATAGGGAACGCCGATGGCGAGGTCGGCGCGGTGGTCGCCGGTGATGTCGGCGATGGACAGCGCCGCGCCGAAGTTGTCGTCGCGTTCGTTGGCGCCGGGGATGCCGGTGGTGTTCTGGTGGTAGACGTGGCGTGTGGCGCTGAGGCCGCCGGGGGCGTTGGCGGTGCCGTAGTGCACCGTGACGTAGCCGGCACCGCCGCTGGGATCGGTGAGACCGTTGGGGTACAGACGGGGATCGGACAGGCCGATGGCGAGGTCGTCGCGGCCGTCGCCGTTGAGGTCTCCGGCCGCCACGGCGTTTCCGCCGGCGAGCTGGGAGCGCTCGCTGAAGGAGCCGGCGTCGGTGGTGCCGGGCTCCTGCCCGTAGACGAGGGTGGAGTCCTGCCGGACGACGGCCAGTTCGTCCTTGCCTTCGCCGGTGAAGTCACCGGCGGCGATGTGCCAACTGCCGGTGGGGCTCTGCGAGACCACTTCGTGGCCTGCTGGTGCTTGGGTCCGGGTGAAGGTGCCGGAATACAGCCGCAGGGACGTCGATCCGCTGACGGCGATGTCAGGGGCGGAGTCTCCGGTGAAGTCGCCGACGGCGATGTCGGCACCGAACATGCGGGAGGGGTACGACGCTCCGGAGGGCAGGGTGAGGCCGCTGCGGAACGGGGACGAGCCGCCCCACAGGATGGTCACCGAGCCCGCCAGCGACGTGCTGCCGTTGCTCTCTCCTTCGCTGCCCACCAGGAGGTCGGCGTACCCGTCACGGTTCACGTCGCCGCTGGCGATGCTGCTGCCGAAGTTGTCGTCACTCTCGGCCGCGCCGGGTATACCGGTGGAGTTCTGCGTGACGTAGACGTGCTTGCTGGTCAAGCCGTGGGCGGCGCCGAACGCCAGGAGAACGGCGCCGGCGTGTTCCTTGCCGCTGATCGTCTTCGAGGGCATGCCGATGGCCAGGTCACGGTATCCGTCGCCGTTGAAGTCGTCCGCCAGCCCGGACGGAGCGGCGACGGCACGGTCGGACGAGACGGCCATCAGACTGCTGGTGAGCGAAGCCGCAATGACCGCCGCGACGGCGAGACGGACTGAGTGATGCAACGAAACCTCCTGCACAACGAGGGACGCTCAGCGGCGTCCCCGAACCGGACCGATGGTCTGCACCTCGCGCGTGGCGGACCGCCCACATGATCGCGGGATGCACAGCAAAGGACAGACTCCCCAGTGGCACCGATGGTTGCGCTGCGCTCCACGGACGTCCGGCAAGTTCCGCGGCCTCACCACCCGTGGGGCACTATTCGCCCTTCCGCCGCTGCGGCGACGTTGACCGACGTCCGTGACGGGGCCTTGTCGCTCAAGTCCGGTCACTGGCGATCCGGATGAAGGTGCGATGATGCGCTGGTGGTGACAGATGCCGAGTGGGCTCGGATTCGGACGGGTCTGCGCTTCGGGCAGGTCTTTGAGGGCGCCGTCGTGAAGGTTCCTCGGCCCGGCGCGATCGGGATCTTCTTGAAGTTCTCCCCTCCCTTCGCAAGCTCAGGAAGGGGATTCCCGTCTACCTTGCGGTGACAGGTTTGACGGTTTTAGCCGCCTTACGACCGCGCCTTCCGGCGGCCGGGACCTCCACGATGGCGTGGCCGATCCGGTACAGGTGCAAGATGTTCCGGGATGCGTTCCAGTCGGCGTTG